>NZ_JAALFC010000009.1 GCF_011058155.1 Litoribacterium kuwaitense
TAGCTAAAGCCATCAGTGAAGCATCATGGTCACAATTCAGAGCAATGTTAGAGTATAAATGCAAATGGTATGGCAAACAATTAGTTGTTGTTGGAAAAATATTTGCAAGTTCTCAACTGTGTTCTTGTTGTGGCTATAAAAACAAAGACGTTAAGAATCTCAACCTTCGTGAGTGGAATTGCCCCTCTTGTGGTACGCATCACAATCGAGATATGAACGCAGGACAAAATCTTAAAAACGAAGCGATAAGGCTTCTAACCGTAGGAACTACGGGGATAGCTTAATCAATAACTGGCGGTTACGCTGGTGTTCTTAGGAATCTCCCACTTCAAACAGCTCGTAAAAGAGTGTTAAGTGGGGGTGGTTCAATGGTACACTTTTGACAGCACAGCTAATCTAAAAGATTGGTTTTTAGTTTACATATGAAGGAGCGATTATCAATGAAAACGTTAGTATTTGGACACAAAAATCCTGATACCGATACGATTACATCTGCGATTGTGTATGCATCATTAAAACAGGCACTTGGTATGAATGCTGAAGCGGTTCGGCTTGGTGAGATCAATGGTGAAACAGAATACGCCTTAAATTTTTTTGCCGTAGAGCCGCCGCGCCTTGTGGAAACTGTCGCGAACGAAACAGATCAAGTCATTCTCGTCGATCATAATGAACCCCAGCAAAGTGCGGTTGATTTAGACAATGTAACCGTAACGGAAGTAATCGACCACCATCGTATTGCTGGTTTTGAAACTGCCGGGCCTTTATATTATCGTGCTGAGCCCGTCGGCTGTACAGCGACTATTTTGTTAAAGTTGTTTAAAGAGCATGGCATTGAAGTATCGCAAACCAATGCAGGGTTAATGCTGTCGGCGATTATTTCAGATTCTTTGTTATTCAAGTCACCAACGTGTACAGAAGAAGACAAGGCAGCAGCAGCTGAATTAGCAGACATTGCTGGTGTATCTACAGAAGAATATGGGCTGGCCATGTTAAAGGCGGGCGCTTCAACAAAAGGCAAAACAGCACAAGAATTGATTTCTTTAGATGCGAAAGAGTTTTCTATGGGACTGAAAAATGTAGAGATTGCTCAAGTCAATACTGTAGATGTGCAAGAAGTATTGGAGCGCAAAGAAGAAATTGTCAAAGCGATTGACGAAACGATCGAAGGGAAGCAGCTTGATTTATTTATGCTTATTATCACTGATATTTTAACGAGTGATTCAACGGGGCTCGTGCTTGGAAATGCTCAAGAAGAGGCGGCAGCTGCCTTTAATCAGACGATTTCAGATCAGCTGATTGCTATGCCAGGCGTCGTTTCTCGAAAGAAGCAAGTCGTTCCGGTATTGACCGACGCGCTATCTTAATTTATATCAAATGTATTTTGAGTGTGGACGAAGTCAGTTTTGATTTTGTCTCCACTCATTTATTCATTTTTGAAAGGGTTTTCAAAAACAAGTTAATCATTGAAGCTAGGAGGAAGTCTGATGAAGGGTTTATATGTGATGAACCAAACGTCTTTTCCGAACGTGTATCCACAAGCAGTAAGAGATAAGATTGAAGCAAAGGTGAAAATGATTGCACCACCTTTAAGCGCAGAAGGTTTGCTCAACCGTCCAGAACTTCTCCGAGAAGTCGATGTTCTTTTTTCTGGATGGGGGGCACCGGTACTCGATCGGACCTTGCTCGATGCAGCGCCACAACTAAAGGCCTTTTTTTACGCGGCGGGTTCTGTGAAGCGAATCGTCACAGATGCTGTTTGGGATAGAGGGCTGATCATGAGCTCGGCGTATGCCGCGAATGCTGTCCCGGTGGCTGAATATGCCCTATCGCAAATTCTTTTTTCATTAAAACGAGGCTGGCGCTTTGCGACAATGATCAAAGAAGAGCAGCGTTTTCCGAAAAAGTCGTCTATAGAGATTCCTGGGGCTTATGGGAGCACGGTCGGTATTATTTCACTCAGTACGATCGGTCGCAACGTATGTCGGTTGCTAGAGCCGTTTGACGTCAATATCGTTGTTTATGATCCAACAGTTTCAAAGGATGACGCGTTAGCTTTAGGTGTGGAATTGGTGTCGTTGGCGGAAGTATTTAAACGAGCCGATGTCGTATCCTGTCATGCGCCACTGCTCGAAGCAACGATCGGTTTACTGCAAAGAGAACATTTTTCATCTATGAAGCCTAACGCGACGTTTATTAATACGTCCCGCGGAAAAATTGTGCGGCAGGAGGACATGCTCGAAGTGCTCCATGAACGTCATGATTTAACAGCCGTCTTAGATGTGACCGATCCCGAGCCGCCTGAGCCAGGAGCAGCGATTTTTTCCATGCCAAATGTCATCATCACCCCGCACATCGCCGGAAGTGAAGCGCGTGAATGCGGACGAATGGGTGAGTATATGCTCGATGAACTCAAGAGATTTCAGAATAATGAACCACTTTACTGGCAAGTTACGAAAGAGTCATTTGCGAAGATGGCTTAAAAGCATTTGTGAACCGGTGTACTTCGATTATAGTAAAAGCCGGCTGCTGAGAAACACAACAGCCGGTTTTCACTCCTCTCATTCATTATCTACGAATGTTCATCCAGACGTCAGGATCGCCTTTTAGATTGTTCACACCTAGTCCGCCAATCCCTACATTTGCGTATATGGCACTATCGTCAATATGAGTACCTAATGTAATCTGGTCTGGTGCATGGTGAAAATAAGAGCTATCCATGAGCATTGTCCCTCCATTGTGAACGAAGACACCGGTAAGGTCTTTATATTGCTGAAAAGCGACATAACCACTTCCGTTGATTTCTGTCCCTTCTGTTCCGGCCCAAGTGAGAGTGTTGAAAAATGAAGCGTTTCCGCTAAATTCTTGTGGTGTATAGATATATCGTTTGCCGTTCCCTCCAATAGCAACGAGCTGTGTATTGACAAATTTCATGTCTGTCCCTGAACCATTGAGCTGGAGAGCCTTCTCAGCATTATCCGTTCCCCAGCCATAGCTTTTGATTGAGCTGGACGTCCCGTTGATGATAAGACCATATCCGACGCCGAACGTAAAGTTGTTGAACAGATGAACGTTTGAACTATCATTAATTTCAAGTCCTGTTGCAAAGGTAGAAGGGTTTGTTAGCCACCAGTCGCTTGGAGGGTGATTAGACTCAGTATGACCATCTTGCCAATCTCCAACGGTGTTCATCACATTTTCAATATATCCGTCAGTGTTAGTATCTGAAATTTCAATAAATTTATTCAATCCAAGTCCGCGAACGTAACTAATATAATAATCTCCATCTGTCAATTTTATGCCCGTGTACGAATTTGGTAAAGTTACATCGATGACATAAGCGCCTTCACCGCCACTGGCTATTGTAGGTGGATAACTCTTTATATCATCATAATATTGATTCGGATAAAACACGGATAATCCTCGTACCCCAGCATCATTGCTTAAAGAGATGAAAGGGGATCCTGTTGGATTGTTTTCATTTTCCGAAGCAACCAATATTGATCCTTTGTTTACGCCATAGTGATGGGGACCGTCCCAAGTTCCCCTTAGTTCGACATTGCTTCCTACCGTTAAATGCGCGTCAATTTTATAGCGTCCTGCTGGTACGTAGACAGTACCTCCTCCTGCCGCAGCTGCTTGATTCAGTGCACTTTGGAATGAAGCTGTATCGTCTGTTACGCCGTCTCCGAGCGCACCATAATCTTTGACATTATATAAGTTTGGCTGAGGAGGTTTACGCATTTCTTCTCGTTCAGGTCCGACATTTGTCATGTCAGGGAAGACAACATGTGTTGTTGTATCAATTCTCATATCTCCATTTGAACTTAGGTTAGTGATGGCAGGGGTGTTTCCTGCGAATGTGTTCCCTAAGACAGATGCCGATCGGACAGCATTGCTGAAATACATATCTGGTTTATTGGTCTGAAAAGTGTTACCTGTTGCAACGACACTGCCTTCTGTTGCGCGAAGTGCGTGTTTTGTTGCTGCCCAATCGGTAAACGTATTTTGACTGAAGGTAAACAATCCGTCTGACTCCAACAATACCGGCTGCCCATCTGGCGAACTAAATGTACTTGAGTTAAACGAGACGGTCGATTGAAAATCAGATGTCCCAAGGACGGAAATGCCATCTGTACCATTTGTATTGAGCGTACTACCACTAATGGCAATGCCGTTATCATTCACTTTGTTGAATTGCACGCCTATTTTTCCATTTTCCGTGTGCAGTCCCCAGATTTGTCCATTGAAACTCCCTTCGCTGCTGTTTGTAAAGTTCATTCCTACTTCGTAACCATCCAAGTATATATCATAGATGTACTCCCAATCAGAACGGTAAAGAGTAGCACCTGTCGCGTGTGTTCGGGTATAAGAGCGTATAGAAGTTTCATTAGGAGGTGTTCCTAATGAACTATTTGCCCAATAGGATGGCTTCATAGAAATCGTTTGCAGCCTGCCAATATCATAGATTTCATCAATGGACAGTCCTTGTTTTAAAAAAGTGCCATAGACGTTCTTAATAAAATGTGCTGCACTGCCATTGTCTACTTTGATTCCTTGATAAGCATTGATAAATGTAATATTGAACAAGTTAGGGCCGTAGTATCCGTCTGTTGAAGCATTGGCGATGGTCCAAGGATAGGGGCGAATGTTTTGAATGTTATTTTGTTCCGGGTACCAGATCGTTACATTTCTTAATGTCGCTTCATGCTTAGTCGAGATAAAAGGTGTGCCGTTTGCATCGTCTCTGCCATCGTAAGCCATCAATATCGTACCTTGGCCTAAACCTCCGCTGTCGGGATTATTCCATTCACCCCGCAGAGTAACGCCTTCGGGAATCGTTAAGTTTCCAGTAAATTTGTATTTTCCTGCCGGTGCAAACACGACGCCACCACCTGATGCCCCCATCGTATCTAATGCTTGTTGAAACGCGATCGTATCATCATTGTCATCATTTGCGATCGCTTGAAAATCAGTTACATCTAAACTGGCGATGGGAATGTCGGCTGAATCGAGTGTGGTATTCATCACTTGTGGAGAGGGAATGATCGATGAAGATGCATTGCTAAAATCCAGTTTGAAATTTTTGGCGCTCGTTACGTCTTTCACTACGTTTGCTGAGCTAACATCTGCGGAAAGCATACTTTGTGTCGCTAAAACAAAACAGAGGATGAGCATAGCGTAAACAATCGATATACGCTTAGACAAACAAACACTCCTTTAGTTTAAATTTTATCAGAAAAAACTGATAATATATTTATCATACTGCTCACATGTAATTTGTCAACAAGATAATATAACTTTATGTAATTTTTTTATTAAACATGTTGAAAAGTAATTCATCATAAAAAAAGAGTAAGCAGGCATCATTATTCTTCCTGTTTACTCTTTGCAAGTTGTAAAGTGCTGGCTGGCTTGACTGACTTGCGCTCGATAATTTCGGTTGTGATCATCGTGTGCTCAGGCCGTAATTCGGGGGTTTCAATTCTGCGTAAAAACATTTCCACGGCTCGGATTCCCATTAAGTCTTTACTAGCATCAATGGACGTGAGAGGCGGATGTACCCACTTACACTTTTGTAAATTATCAAAGCCAACGATGGAAATATCATCAGGACAGTGAATGGCTAACTTATCTAGCAACTGCATGACATGAATTGCAATTGGGTCATTCCCGCACACAAGCGCTGTAGGGCGATCGTGCTTTAATAGCGCGTTTTCAAGTTGCAACGGGCAATAAGGAAGCGACTGTTCATCTTGGGCGCCATCGATGTAATGAAAGCCCTCTGCACGATGATTTGCAGAAGAATTAAAGTCTTGAATGGCGATGTTAAAGCCATGAAACCTTTGCGAAAAACTGTGTGCGTAAGTGATGTCACCGACAAAGCCTAATTTTCGATGATTCATGTTGAGTAAGTATTGTGTTGCTTCGTAGCTTCCTGAAAGATTTTCGGCATAGACATGATCGATCTTGAGTTGATTATGATACGTATCAACAAGCACGATCGGAATGCCAGTAGCTTGGACAGCCAGCACATAGCTTAATGGGACGCGACCTAAAATCAGTGCCCCGTCGACTCTGCGATCGGAGACACAACTTGGCATTCCCTCAGATGTGGATTGCGAGGTGTCGATGCCAGAAAGGATCATACTGTATTGTTTTTCACTAAGTTTTTCTTCAATTCCGCTTATGATTTTTCCCCAGTATTCAAAGTCGTTCAGATCTTCTCTTGGTAAAACAACAACGACATTTCCCGTTTTAGATGAGGGGACTGATTTTAAAGAAGAATTGGTACGGTAACCTAAGCGCGCTGCAGTTAACCTAATTAATTCCTTTGTATCTTCACTTACCCCCGTCTGGTTTGCTAAAGCTTTGGAGACAAGTGATTTGGATAATCCGAGTTCATTCGCAATGGTTTGCATTGTAACCTTCTTTTTCATCATGCATGCTCCCTAAAGTTTATTCAACAAATAAAAGTATACCTGTTCATTTAAGTAATTTCAATGAATATATAAACAAAAATACACAAAGAAAACCTTTAATAACAGTTTTAAAGATATATATTCAGTGGTTTATTCTTACCTTTGTTTACTTTTTTTTAGAAACAAATATAATTAAAACATTGACAGATGATCTAGTTTCTATATACTGAAAATATATTGTAAGCGTTTTAAAAAAAGGGGGAAATCCGAGTGGTGATGAGCAAGTTGAAAGGATATTTACTGATGACTGTCTTCGTTTTGTTGCTGGCGGCGTGCTCAGCAAATGAAGGGGGAAGTGAAGGTGCGGCAAGTGAAGGGTCAGATTCAGAAGTTGAAGAGCAGGTTGAACTGAGGATACTAAATTTTCGGGTGGAAGATAAGGCTTATTTTGATGAAGTCAATGCAGCTTTTGAAGAGGAACATCCAAACATTACTCTGAAGTATGATGCGGTTCCAACAGCAGATTTTCCACAATTAAAGACGGCGCGGATGACAACAGGTGATGTTGATCTGATTGCAAGTTCAAATGAATCCGAAATTCTTAATCCAGAGGTGAGAGATCAACTGGCTGATTTAAGCGGAAACGAATTTCTGGATCGGTTTAATGGCGATGCGTTAGAGGCTGGTCAGTTTGATGGCAAACAATTTTTCATCCCGATCAGCGCGACATCCAATGTAACGTTCTACAATAAGAAAATTTTTGCAGAGCACGGGTTAAATGTGCCGGAGACATGGGATGAATTTCTTGAATTAAACGAGGCCCTTGTAGAAAAAGGCGTCGATCCTATCATGTTTGGCGGAAAGGATCAATGGCCAGTGAATATGATCATTGCTCAGTTGGAAGCAAGTCTTATACGTCCATCTGGAGAAAACGCTGATTATTATGAAAAAATGGAGACAGAAGAAGTTAAATATACGGATGATCAATGGGTGGAACTGTTTACAAAGCTGAAGACATTAAGTCAATATTTTCAAAAGAACTATACTGGGTTGGACTATGGTCAAGCACCTGGTCTATTTGCTCAAGGAAGAGCAGCGATGATGATTGATGGGTCTTGGAGTTTAGCACAAATTGAAGATGCAAACCCTGATTTTGAGACGGGAGCATTCTTATTGCCGGGCAGCAATGACCCTACTGACAATCAAACAGCTACAACAAAATATGGATTTGGGTGGATGGTCAACAAAAATTCACCGAACATCGAAGCAGCGATTAAGTATTTGGATTTTTTAACAATGAAAGAAAACTATCAAAAGTATAACGATATGGTCCGTATGCTGCCGACAATTGAAGGCGTCTCCAGTGACTCGCCAATCATTAAGGAAGTCACTGCGACACTTGAGAATCAAATGCCCAACTTTGAGAGTTTGCTAACACCAGGAGCGGATTATAAATTTCAACAGTTTGCCATGCAGATGTTTCTTGACGAATTGACACCCGAAGAAGTTACAGAACGAGTTCAAGAGACGTATATTGATTCCAAGCCAGAATGGAAATAATTTACGAAAAATAATGTCAGTCCTCTCTTAGAGTCTGCTTTGAGTTTTCAGTAAAGGAGATTTGGCATGGTATTTAACAGTCGTTTGTCTCGTCTTTTACCTATCCTCGTTCTTTTGCCGGCAATGGTGCTCTATGTTTTGTTTTTGTTGTTTCCTGCCTTTGGGAATATCTTTTTCTCATTTACCGATTTTACGGGAGATATTCGAAGACCTTTAAACTTTGTTGGTTTAAGAAATTATGAAAGGGCATTCGGTTCAGATTTTGATAATCTGAGCCGAATCATTCAAAATACAATAGTATTTGCCCTCTTAGTGACGATTATTCAAAATATCGTCGCAGTATTTTTAGCGGTATTGGTCAATATGAAACTCGTTATGCGCAACGTATACCGCTCGATTATTTTTATGCCTAATATTCTTGGCGTAATTGTTGTTGGGATTGTGTGGGTATTAATTTTTGACCCCTATTCCGGACCTGTATATAGAGTGTTGGAATCGATAGGCATCGAATCAGCATTGTTAGGTGATCCAAATGCAGCCTTATATTTGGTTGTTTTTGTAACCATTTGGGCAAATGTAGGCTATGGGATGATTATTTACTTGGCAGGTTTGCAAAGTATACCGACAGAATTGTATGAAGCTGGGCGTATTGACGGTGCATCGAGCTGGGGAGCATTTCGGTATATTACTTTACCTTTATTACGTCCTGCAATCACAATTAACATATTGATTTCTATTATTGGGACTTTAGGAATGTATGATATTATTCTCGTTCTGACAAATGGCGGTCCTGGGATTGCAACGACAACGATCGGTCTTTATATTTTGCAAAGCTTGTCTCAATACTCACAGGGCTATACTGCGGCACTGTCCATTATTCACTTTGCGATCGTCCTTGTCGTCGTTCTAATTACTCAACATTATTTGCGGCGTAAGGAGGCAGAACTGTGAGGGACATTGGAAAGCGAACGGCAGCAAACTTCATTCTCATTTTAGTTAGTTTACTCATGTTTGTTCCTTTGCTGCTCATACTGAATGTCGCGTTGAAGACGAGCGAGGAGTTTCTCAATCAGCCAATTGGCCTTGTCGAAGCTTTTCAGTGGCGTAATTTTACAGACGCTTGGGTGCAAGCTGAGATGAACATTTATTTTATTAATAGCTTCATTTATACATTTTTTGGCGCATTAGGCACGGCTGTCATCTCCACACTAGCCGCTTTTCCAATCGCAAGACAGCATTTTAAAGGTGCGAATTTTGTGTATTTATTATTTTTGGCTGCTTTGTTTTTGCCGGGGGGACTCGTGCCGTTGTTATTTATCATGAATGTACTCAATTTTATGGATACCTATCATGGGTTTATCTTGCTCAAAATAGCTATGGGGCTTCCGGTTTCTATATTTATTTTAACGGGTTTTGTAAAGGGTCTGCCCAAAGAATTAGATGAAGCAGCCACGATGGATGGCTGTGGCTATCTTAAATACATTATGTTGATTGTATTTCCGCTTATTAAGCCGGCATTTTTTACGGTTACGATGCTGGCCGCTATTGGAATTTGGAATGATTTCATTAATCCGTATCTCTTTATCACTGAAAAGGAGATGCGCCCGTTGACGGCCGGGTTGTATATGTTTTTTGGACAATATAGTACGAACTGGCCTGTGCTTGCAGCCGGCATTATTGTCGTTGCTGGTCCGCTGATTCTCATCTACTTATTTCTCCAAAGATATATTATCAGTGGAATTACGAGTGGGGCTGTGAAGGGTTAAAGTGAAGTGTTTGGATGGGGGTTTAACAATGGAAATCAGTTTAAAGGAATATGATTGGCGATTCATGGGGTTTTATCCGTGGGTACCGATTTTAAGCAATAGTTTGGAAACAGGATTAGCATTAAAAGGTGTGACGGACTGGGTACCTGCGACCGTACCTGGCGGTGTCCATTATGATTTATACCGTGCAGGGATCATTAGCCATCCTCACATTGACGTCAATAGTTTGACCTGCGAATGGGTTGAAAATCGCTGGTGGCTCTATGAAACACAACTTCCTTGCCCGGAAATTCAAGAAGAAACGGTTGAGCTCGTTTGCAAAGGATTGGATTACCGCGCGAGAATATATATCAACGATGAATTGTTAGGCATTCATGAAGGGATGTTTCATCCTGCGGTGTTTGATATTACTGCAATGGTGAGATCCGCTGATTCATTGAAGGTGCATATCTTATTTGAACATGCACCTGATGAAATGGGGCAGATCGGAAAAACGTCGCTGACACATACACAGAAGAGCCGTTTTAACTATAAATGGGATTTTTCTGCTCGTTTAGTGAATATCGGGATTTGGGACGACATTACGCTAATAATAAACAAAGGCGCTCGCATTGATGAGCTTTCTGTGACAAGCGATGTCCAACAAGAACAAGGGGTCATTCGGGTTTCAGCTGTTTTAAAAGATCTGATCATAGGAGCAAATCCATTTTCTACGATGAAGTGGGTCGTTAAGGTGACTGATCCGGAGGGACATCTCGTCAAGACAGAAGAGCAAAGCATCGTGTCTGATCAGTTAAGATCTGATTTTGAAATATATATAGACGAACCGCTTTTATGGTTTCCGAACGGGCATGGTAGCCAGCCGCTATATTTAGTTGAACTGCAGCTGATTGACCAAAACGGGTTCATCTATGACGAACAAACACGGTCGATCGGGATACGGAGCCTTGACTTTGTGAGCAATGTAGATAGTCCTGAAGATGCTTTACCTTATACTGTTGTGATCAATGGGAAGAAGGTTTACATCAAAGGGGTGAATATGACACCGTTAGATTTACTTTACGGAAATGTGACCAATGAGCAATATGAATGGTTGATCTATTTAATGAAAAAAGCCAATATGAACATGGTACGGGTTTGGGGCGGCGGCATTATTGAAAAAACCGTCTTTTACGACCTGTGCGATCGTCACGGAATAATGATTTGGCAAGAATTTATTCAATCGAGCTCGGGTGTCGACTCGGTTCCAGCTAAGAGCTCTGGGTTTTTGAGAGCATTAGAAGAGTCAGCGGTAGCTGCTGTAAAAGAACGACGTAACCATGTTGCACTCACGGTGTGGAGTGGGGGAAATGAATTAACCGATGAGGAGGGTCGTCCGGCTTCCTGCGAGGATGACAATATTGCTTTACTTAAGCGTTTGGTTGAACAGCATGATCCTTCTCGTTTATTCCTCCCAACGTCGGCTTCAGGGCCTGTCGAATTTGTAACGCTGGAAAAAGGTGTTTCGCATGATGTACACGGAAATTGGAAGTACCTGGGTAGTCGAGAACACTACGAGTTATATGGAAATGTTGATCATTTGTTTCACAGCGAGTTTGGTGTCGATGGGATGAGTGCGTTCAAAAGTATAAAGAAATACTTATCGGCAGGTCGACTCACTCCTCGATCAATGAATGACGATCTCGTATGGCGGCATCACGGAGAGTGGTGGGATACGTTTGAACGCGACGAGAACTTGTTTGGAAAAATGTCTGCAATGAATACTTTTATTCAGGCGAGTCAATGGATTCAAGCGGAAGGCTTGCGCTATATTGTGGAAGCTAATCGCAGGCGGCAATTTAACAATAGCGGGAGTATCATTTGGCAGTTAAACGAGCCATTTCCAAATGTATCCAGCACATCGCTCATCGACTATTACGGTGAGACGAAGATGAGTTACTACTGGGTAAGAAAAGCATTTGCGCCATTGCACGTCTCAATGGACTACCAAAAGCTTGACTATAAGATCGGCGAACCTTTTAGCGGTAAGGTGTATGTTCATAGTGATTGTTGGAATGATGACGTACAGGTGAAGGCTGAGGTGCTTGACAGCTTTGGTAAGGGATATGCTGAACATACTTTTACAGGGAAAATGGAGACGGAGCAGTCTATATGCATGGGGGAGTTCGCTTTTTCAGTTGCCGATTATCCGAACGACCTTTTTTTCATCCGAATCAAAGCAACAACACCTAGTGGTACAATTGGAGAGAATGTATACGTCTTTTCGACGAAGGAGCAGCAGATATACAGCTCAGCTCTCCAGCTTCAAGAAGGGAAGCTGGAGGTGACGTCGTTAACAGAATGGGAAGTTGCGCCGACACATCTTGCATCGGGCAGTGATCACATGTTTGAGCGCATATATTTGGTGCAAAATACTGGTAAAGAGGTTTTGCTTCACATTTATCCAGAAGAAACGACAAATGACTTTTGGATAGAAGCGGATTGGGGCTTTGAGTCACTGTTTCCAGGTGAAGGACGTCAGGTGAGCATTTTGTGTAGACGTAAAAGTGGAGGAGGCTTTCTTGCTGAGGATAGGGCGAACAAAGAAGTTGAACAGCCTTCTATCCACTTCACTTACTTAAATCAAGATTAGCAAATGTTTTTGATTACTTTCTTTAAAATGAAATAAAAAGTCAGATGACTCGGCAGAAAAACAGGATTCGAAGCAAACGAAGACGATTTGCTCACAATCCTGTTTTTCATTTTGTCGGCCCTTCAATCTTGATAATATAGCAACACAAAAAAGCGGACGAGTTCGTTAGACGTATTCATATATCTATGCCTCGTATTGGCCGGAAAGCGGATCATATCATTATCGGTAAAAGTCATTTGTTCACCTTGGAGCTCTAATGTGAGCTGGCCCTGTTGAACTAAGAGGTGTTCTTCACCTAAATGTTTTTCAGACTGATGCTCGTAGCCGGGATAAAGCTTCACAGCGTACATTTCAAACTTTTTTTCTGGGTGGTAGGGAAAGACCGAGTAGACGAAGTACCCGTCGTCGTCATCTACAATAGGCTTAAGTTGATCGATATTTATTTTTTCGATGATCGGACCGTCTGCTTCTTTTAAGAAAGTAGAAAAGGAGACTTGCAGCCCATTAGCAATTTTCCAAAGGGTTGTGACAGTTGGGTTGGATTTCCCGTGTTCAATTTGGGCTAACATCGCTTTGCTTACGCCTGTAAGCTCGGCGACTTTATCTAAGCTTAATCCCCGTTTCTTCCGGATATGTGCAAGATTATGCGCGATAACCTCTTGAATAAACTCCATATTCAATCTCCTTGACATGATGTTTTGTTTAATATAACATACGTTTATATAATATAACGAACGAACGGTGGGTGAGGACATGTATGAACGAGTTAGCAAAAAGTATAGATTATGATGGACACGAAGATGCTCCGTCGTTCTTACAAGGGGTTAAAGATTGTGTCCCGACTTTAATCGGATATATTAGTCTAGGAATCGCGACTGGGATTGTCGGGGTAGCATCGGGTGTCAGTGTTTTAGAAATTGGTTTGTTTTCAGCGCTCGTTTACGCAGGTGCAGCTCAATTCATTATTTTTGCATTACTCGTTTCACAAAGCCCCGTGTCAGCAATTATTTTTACGACGTTTATCGTCAACTCAAGAAATTTCTTATTAAGCATGACGTTAGCACCATATTTTACAAAATATTCTTTTTGGAAAAATATTGGTATTGGCGCGTTAGTGACAGACGAATCTTTCGGAGTTGCGATCACAAAAATCACTAAGAATGAAAAGATGAGCGCACAGTGGATGAACGGCTTAAATGTAACGGCTTATTTTTTTTGGATTTTATCAAGTGTTGCTGGTGCTTTACTTGGAAACTGGATTGCTAATCCAGAAGTTCTAGGACTTGACTTTGCTTTAACGGCCATGTTTTTAGCCTTGGTGGCTGCCCAATTGGAACACATTCAGAAAACAAAGCTGAAGCTTTATTTATCACTCATTTTGTATGAAGTCATTGCGATGCTCTTTTTTAGTCTGTTTATGCCTTCATATCTGGCGGTTATTTTATCGACAGTCATTGTGGCGACGATTGGAGTGGTGAAAGACCGATGAATGTAGATTATACAACCCTTATCATCCTTTTTGGGTGTGCCATTGTCACATTGATTCCAAGGATACTGCCTTTTATTTTTGTCAAAAAAGTGACCCTTCCGAGCTCGTCATGAAATGGTTAACATTTATCCCTATTTGTATTTTTACTGCCCTTGTCGTTGATAGTATCATTATTCAAGACGCATCTCAATTTGCAATTGACTGGCTCGTTGTCATCGCGATTGTGCCAACGCTTGCCATCGCTTTATGGACAAAGAGTTTGGCCATTACAGTTGTGGTCGGTGTTTTTTGTATGGCGACAACGCGGTTTATATTTCTCTAATGATATAAAAAAGCAAGGCGGTTAAGCCTTGCTTTTTTCATTGTCCAACCGCCTTTTTTTCTGTTTGATGGTGTCTTCCTAATCGGTCAACCAGCCGTTGGCTATCATCATTTAAACCAGTCAAAGTAACATCAGTGCCTCGACCGTTTAACTTTTCAACGATTTTATCGATGGAAGCGACAGCCGAGTCGTCCCATATATGGGTTTCGGTAAAGTTGAGCTCGACGTAGCGTGGCGTTTCAAGTTTTAAAACCGCTTCTTCAAAGCTTTCAACGGAGGCAAAAAACAGTTGCCCCTTTACTGTGTAACGCGCCGAGTCTTTGGAAACCATCGTTTCTTTAATCTTCACTTTTGATATTTTGGCAACGAAGAAGATGGCACTTAAGATAATTCCGGCGAAGACACCTTTAGATAGATCATGTGTTGCAACGACGGTCGCTACCGTGACGACCATGACAATCGTATCTGTGAGGGGAACCTTTGGGAGCATGCGTAGAGACGACCAGTCGAACGTGCCGATACATACCATAACCATTACACCGGCTAAGGCAGCCATCGGTATTTGGACAACCCACGGTCCGAGCGCGATGATGAGAAACATTAAGAATACGCCGGCAACAAAGGCTGACAATCTGCCACGGCCTCCGGATTTTACATTGATAACCGACTGACCGATCATGGCACACCCGGCCATCCCCCCAAAGCAGCCACTAACAATATTACTAATTCCTTGACCGCGGCTTTCTTTATTCTTATTACTCGTCGTATCTGTCATGTCATCGACAATTGAAGCTGTCAACAATGACTCAAGAAGACCAACGATGGCAAGGGCAATGGCGGTTGGCAAAATAATCGCCAATGTTTCAAAGTTAAATGGGACGTCTGGCAAGAAAAAGCTCGGCAAGCTTTGCGTAATTGTCCCTAAATCACCGACTGTACGGAGGTCAAAAGAAGTCGATATCGCCAGAACGGTCATTGCAATAATCGCAACAAGCGGCGCTGGTACAACTTTTGTGATCAGTGGAAATAAATAGATAATCGCTAACGTAACACCGACGACGACGTACGTCATCGTGGAAATGCCAAAGATATGCGGCACTTGTGCTATAAAGATGAGAATAGCTAAGGCATTAACAAATCCGATCATGACTGAGCGAGGGATAAATTTCATAAAGCGGGCAATTTTAAAGACGCCTAACAAGTATTGAATGACACCCGTCAAAATCGTCGCCGCGAGCATATATTGAATGCCATGTTCGCGAACGAGCGAAGCGAGGACAAGCGCCATCGCCCCCGTAGCCGCAGAGATCATCGCAGGGCGCCCGCCGGTAAAGGAAATCACAACGGCGATACAAAATGATGCATATAGACCCATCATCGGATCAACACCAGCGATAATTGAAAAAGCGATTGCTTCAGGGATCAAAGCTAAGGCGACAACGATGCCAGACAGAATGTCGCCTTTGACGTTACCAAACCATTCATTTTTTAGTTGATTCATTAGAACATACACCTCATTTTAAAAACTAATGGCTGGAAAAAGCAGCGATTGCCAGTTCTTCCAACCACTTCTTTCTTGCAAAGAAGTAAAGGACCGTTTAGAACAGTCTTCACTTTACCAAAGGTTACGGGATAAGTCTATCTTTTTTTGTTTCAAAACCACCCTTTTCGGAACTTTGATTTCTGGTACACTAGCTAAAGTAGGAGTGTGAAACGATATGAAAGTAGGATACATTCGGAACCTCGAAGGGGAAGAGGAGCAGTACAGACGTTTGCTTGAATTTGGCTGTGAGCACATTTGGCACGATAAGCAAGGATTTCTTGAAGAGCAAGTAGAGCTGGAAAAGTTATTGGAGCGTTTGACCGCAGGTGATGTCCTCGTCATAACGAAGCTTTACGTACTTGCGGAGTCAACACGTCAGCTTATCCAAATTGCGGCGGAATGTATGAAAAAAGAGGTGATGCTCGTATCATTAGACGATCAGATTGATACGAGGAAAACCGATGATTTTTATATTTTTTTACAGAAGCTTGATGAATTTAAACATGATGTGTTAAGTGCGAAGACAAAAGAAGGGATGAAAGGCGCAAAGACACGCGGTCAGCAAGGCGGTCGCCCGCGAAAGCCTGACGAAAAAGTAAAGCAAGCGATGGCGATGTATGATTCACGGCAGTTTAACCTGCAGGAGATTACACTTGCCACGGGCATTAGTAAAACGACACTGTATCGTTACTTAGAGGATCGCCGTCGCGACCAATAAACGACATTTAAACACAATTTAAACAATTTCACCCCTCTTTTTAAAATGTATCCGATAAGATGAGAGGAAGTTAAATGGAGGGAGAGTCATTAGTGAAGCGACGAGTAAAGCATTTAATTACTGGGTTTGCAGTCATCAGTCTTCTCGTTTCGGGGACACCAGCTTACGCAAACGATGTGACTGCTGAGCGGAGTGATCGTTGGTCTATGGGGATGGAAGAGTATGGTCACGCCATTTCAAGTGTGCATGTGAGTGAACATGATACGTTTGAGGATTTAGCTTTTCTAAAGCCTGTATTGGAAGGAAAGCGTATTGTGATGCTCGGTGAAACATCTCATGGTGCAAAAGAATTTAACGGCATCAAAGGTCGAATCGTGCGCTATTTACATGAAGAATTAGGCTACAATGTGCTCGCCTTTGAGTCGCCGCTTGGTCAGGCTACAGCTGCTCAAGCAAGTGCGCCAGATGCTTCAGCGAAGGACACGCTCTCAGAAGGTATTTTTCCTGTGTGGCATGCTGAAGAAACGCTGAAGCTATTTCACTATATGGATGAGACAGAAGAAACGGAAAAGCCTTTAATGTTGACAGGCATTGACGTTCAGGCAGACGCCGCCTTTGGTCCATGGTTAAGCGGTTGGGTAAAAACGCTCGATGGAGATATGGCAGACACCATTCAGTCTACGGAAGAAGAGTTCGTCAAACTGTACCATCAACAACAGGATGAAAGTTTAGCTGTCCAAGAAGCAGCCGCCTTGATTCGCAAGTATGAAGCGATCCAAACGTTTATAGAAACACATCAGAAGGATTTGGAAGCTGCTTTTTCTGCACCTGTTGCCGCAAGTGTTGAAAGAGTGCTTCACAACAGACTGTCGTTTTTAAACGATGGAGTGTCCGCACAAGTCCATATGAATCAGCTGTTCAACGGAGCAAGTACAGAACCAGCAGAAAGCTGGGACGAAGATGCATCGTATCGTCGTGATCTCGGCATGGCAGATAATTTAGCCTGGCTGGCAAATGACGTGTATCCTGACGAAAAGATCATCGTTTGGGGTCATAATTATCATACCCGTAAGCAAAACTCTACGATGCATGAGGCCATTCAGGTTGTCCCGAATAAAAGCGGATATATCCCTACGTTAGGAGAGCTCGTACCAGAAAAGCTAAAGGGACAAACCTATAGTATCGGTCTGTTTGCACATCATGGCACGACGCTAGCGAACACAGGCGAAGAAATGGAAATGGCTGAACAATATAACCCATACAGTATTGAAGAAATCATGACACCTAACGGCAAGCAGTCAACGTTTGTGGATGTGACGAAGGCTACTGACCCAAGTAATACGTGGATGGTCATGCCGGTCAACGGATCGTATTGGGGCATGTTCCAGGAAACCTTTTTACCATACGAACAATATGACGGCCTCCTTATGATTGATCGAGTAACGCCTGCGACAATTGTAAAATAGAGCAACTGTTAAAGCCTATGTACAAATAAGTGCATAGGCTTTAGCTTGTTGACAAACTTTCAATTTTATCTCCTAAAAGGATATTTAAAGTCGGAAACAATTAAAGAAATTTTTCTTTCTAGAGCATATGACGACAGCATTAATACTATTTATTTGTCCACGCTCTGTTATAATTTCTTATAAAAATAACGCGCAAAAGCAATCATTTGCAGCAGAATCATTATACAATAACCGCGAAGACGCGCACCTTAAGTCGAATGCCGGTAAGGTTATGAAGGCAGGTATTCACATCGATAAAATCAAGAACCGCAGGAACGACGGGGATCGCTTGGTCAATAAGAGAAACCACAGATTTTGGTATATGCCACTGAATATCAAGTATGCTCTATTCCAACGAATCTCGTGACTTCAGTCATGAGAAGTTCAAAGCTTTTTAATATCTCATTTCTTAATAAGGAAGGAATTATTGTGAAATCATTACTCATCAAAAACTTTTAATCGCATTGTCGGTTTCTACAGTTGGAACAATTGTTTTAGCCATCTTTTATCCTCTTCAAGGAATCGCGGATAGGTATCTTGACAAATTTATAGTCATTGGAATATATGTTTTCCCAATTAATTTCACTTATGGCTTGCTCACTTCTTTCATTTCGTCATGGATATCCAAAAGCAATCTCTTCATCTCTTTATTGCTCCACTTATTATTTGGAGTTTGTTTCATGGTTGGTTTAATTATGTATGATAATTCTTTTGTTTTTGCGTCACCTTTTACCTTTCTCTTTCTTTTATTTGCTCTTACATTTTGGTTAGGCGATCTTATTTTCAAAAAAATTGGTATCAGCTAATGATCCCTTCTAGTACAGCTTTTTTGAGAACCCGTCAAAAGACGCGGCTCCGGAGAACCAAGATGAACCATCCACTATGGCGAGGTATTTAATACGAAGGGTTGCTAATGATTGTTCAAATCACACCTTTTGATTGTAAAGTAATCGGTGAACATCATGAGTCTATGTACGAATACATACATAGGCTTTTTTATGATGGCTTAAACGATCACGAAACGCACTAATGTATTGCATAGTGGCTTATTTTTTTAATCATATTCATCACATTTGCCCATATGCTATCAGTGGATGTTCTAATGTCTTTCACCTAGGTATTTCGATGCTGGTCATCCGGTTCACTGGCAACATCGATATTCAGGAACAGCGTAATCAATAGAAAAGGGGGATTTGATGAAGAAGGCGGGCTTCGTCGTCATGTGGGTAGCTTTCTTGATGGTGGTCGGACTAGCTGCATGTGGCGGTGGTCAATCACAAACGCAACCGCCGGCCAATGAGCCAACTGAAGGGGGAAATCAAACCCAAGGAGATTCAGAGACTGAGAAACATAAAGTAGGCATTTTAGCTCCTGCAGTGACGCATGGATGGGTCGCTGCTGTGGCATACCATGCTGATGAGCGTGCGCAAGAACTGTCTGATGAAATAGATTACCAAATCCAAACGAGCAGCAATGCGGAGGAGATGACTTCGCAGCTCGATGATCTAATGACATGGGGCGCTGAAGCGATTGTCGCTTTTCCACAATGGGAAGGCATGGAGATACCGATTCAGCGGGCCATTGACGAAGGGATTGAAGTCGTCAACTTTGATATTGCAATCGATGTAGACGGTGTTTACCGTGTTGCTGGAGACAACAAAGATATGGGCATTCAAGGCGCTCATTATATTGTAGACAAAATTGGCACGTCCGGAGAAGTTGTCGTGCTTGAGAATCCTTCCGCAGGGTCTGTGTCGGAGCTAAGAATCGAAGGATTTGAAGAAACAGTTGCCGAGATTGCTCCTGAGCTTAACGTACACAAGTATGCTTCTGAATTCACACGTGAAGCAGGTTTAAAAGATTTTGCCGATATTCTCACGAGTCGAGAGCAGATTGATGCTGTATTTTCAATAGATGATGAAACGTCAATAGGGGTTCTACAAGCGATTAAAGAAGCAGGGAGAGAAAATATCCAAGTCGTGACGGGCGGTGGGGGAATGCAGGAATATTTTAACATGATGCCAGAAAACGATGATATTTGGATTCAATCGGCATTGTATAGCCCGGCGATGGTGAAGGATGCGATCGATGTCGCTGTGCAAGTGTTAAACGGAGAGGACGTTGAAAAGCAGACAATTATCCCTACAACGGTCGTCGATCGCGAAAATTATGAAGACTTTCTCGATGATCAGTCCCCTTATTAAAATGCTTGTCTGATAAGAGGGGGATCGTCGTTTTGATCCCCTTTCATTACGTCATTTATGGAAGTGATTCGATGATCGTTGAAATGAAAAATATGAAGAAAGCGTTTGGGCAAAATATCGTCTTAGATGATGTTTCAATAACGGTGCAAGCGGGGCAAATTGTTGCCTTGCTCGGTGAAAATGGGGCAGGCAAATCAACATTAATGAATATTCTCGGTGGAGTTCATACCGCTGATGAAGGAACCATCAAGTTGGACGGCAAAGAGGTGCGTTTTGCCACACCGGCTGAGTCACAGGAGGCAGGCATCGCTTTTATTCATCAAGAGTTAAACTTAATCAATGACCTTCCAATTTATGAAAATATGTTTTTAGGCAGGGAGCTAAAAACGAAACATGGCTTTTTAGCGTTAGAAGAAATGATTAAAGAAACGGAAGATATGTTTAGACGTATGCAGGTTGATTTAGATCCAAGAATGATGGTGCGCGATTTGGATCAATCGTATAAGCAAATCATCGAAATTTGTCGTGCGATGTTGAGCGAGGCAGCGGTCATTATTATGGATGAACCGACGACGTCTTTGACGGATCAAGAAATCGAGCGCGTATTTCAGATGATGGACTTGTTAAAAGCACATGAGGTCGGGATGATCTTTATTTCTCATAAACTCAAGGAAGTCATGGAAATCTGTGATCATTATGTTGTGCTTCGAGATGGACAACTCGTCGCGAAAGGGCAAGTTTCGGATGTGACTAGTGTGGATTTGGCGCATGCGATGGTCGGTTACGATGTGAGAACGGAGCGGCTCACTAGAAATCAAGCCATTGGTGATGAGGTTTTACGTTTAGAAGGTTTGACTGCTGACCGTGTGTTTCGTGACGTTCATTTTTCGCTCAATGCGGGGGAAATTGTTGGCGTCACAGGGTTGTTAGGCGACGGTCGCAGCGAGCTTTTTCAAGCCGTCTTCGGTGCTTATCCCGTGACATCGGGAAAAGTGTATATCAATGGAAAAGAACGTACCATTAAGAGCACTCGCCAAGCAATGGATGAGGGCATCGCCTATTTACCACGAAATCGTAAGGAAAACGCCATTTTAAAAGATATGAATATTCTTGAAAATGCATCCATACCTACATGGACGCGTTTTTCAACTTACGGCGTGATTCATCAGAAAGCACATGTTAAAACATTTTCTAGCCTGCGTACGTCATTACGAATAAAAATGAATGCTCTCACGGATAGAATCACGAGTCTCTCCGGCGGCAATCAGCAAAAAGTCATGCTTGCGAAATGGCTAGCCACAAATCCGCAGCTGCTTATATTAGATAATCCTACACAAGGGGTCGATGTCGGGGGAAAGGAAGATATTTACGACATCATTCTCAAACTAGCCGAGGAGCAAATGGCGATCATCGTTCTTTCGAGCGAAGCGCAAGAAATCATCCGCCTATGCGATCGAGCTGTCGTCATGTATCAAGGCACTATCCAAGGAGAAGTCAGCAGGGAAGAGATGAATGAGCAAAACATGATGCATTTAGCAACGGGAGGCGCTTTTCACATCCAAAAAGAGGAGGAAACGGACGCATGACTCACATTCATCCCATCAAATGGTTTAAACGAAAATGGACGAATGAGCCTTTATTTAGCACGTTTGTTGCGTTAGTGATCATGGTCATCCTCCAAACGTTTGTGCTCGGATTTAATTATGATTCGTTTGGGGAATGGTTTCATGCTTGGACCAATAACTGGATTAATATATTGCGCAATAATGCAGGAATTGGGATCATTGCTTTAGGAATGACTTTTATCATTATGACAGAAGGTATTGACCTAGCTGTCGGGTCAACACTCGTAGCTGTCGGTGCTTTTACGATGATGCTAATCGATACTGGAACGAAAGGTTTATTAGGGGCCATCGGCCTATCGGGGATGCCTGCTTTTGTATTGGCCATTGTTTTAGCATTGCTATTCGGTGCTTTTTTAGGTGCGGTGAATGGTGGGACGGTCACGAAAGGAATGGTGCCGCCATTTATTGCGACATTAGGTGCGATGATGGTGTATCGTAGTGTGACACAGCATTTTATGCAAGGATATAATCCATCGGTGCCCATTGAATTTACGCAAATCGCTAATTTTACATTTGGCGATTATATGGTCATGCCAATTTTATACTGGCTGGTCGTCGCGTTTATATTATACTATGTGTCCAAACGAACGATCTTTGGCAGACAGATCATTGCTGTGGGCTCTAACCAACGCGCCGCTCGTTTATCAGGTATCAATGTAAACAGAGTGAAAGTGTACGTTTACTCTTTGATGGGGCTTCTCGTCGCGATCGCGGCGATTATTCAAGTATCAAGAATTGGTTCAATGGATTTCTCTAACGCAGGTCGAGGGATGGAAATGGACGCCATTGCTGCGGCGGTTGTCGGTGGAACGAGCATGAGCGGTGGACGAGGGTTTATTTTAGGTACGGTGTACGGGATGCTGATCATTGCTGTCATGAATAATTTATTAAACTTGTTTGGTGTCCCACCTTTTTTAAGAGAGGCTTTCAAAGGGTTTATTGTCGTTGCTGCTGTGTTGCTGCAAAAGAAGCAACAGGATTATTAGAAAAAATTGTGAACATAGAGTATGAACGGTAAAGGATCTTTAAACGAACACGACCTCTGTTTAAAGTCCTTTTTACTTTTCTATAGCAAGTATATTATATAATGAAAAGAAAATTCAGACTATAAATATTATATTTTTCATCTTACAATAAAGCTCCTTGAAGGAAAATAAGGTCACATTTTTTAAGGAGTGTACGTATGGAGAAATCCTCCACGAAAAGAACACTGTTCATATTGGCATGGCCGATTTTAATCGAGCTGTTGATGCTTCGCCTCATGGGAGTCTTCGACACGCTTATGCTTAGTCAATTTTCGGATCAGGCCGCAGCAGCTGTCGGTTTTTCCAACCAAGTGTTAATGACAGCTGGGGTCTTTTTATCAGTCATTTCCATGGGGACCATCATTGTCGTTTCACAGTATCTAGGCGCCAATGATGTAAAAGGTGCCCATGAAGTCGCGCGTGTTGCTTTAACGAGCAATATGCTTGTCGGACTCGTTGTAGGTGTTGGACTCGTTGTGTTCACTCCGTCAATTGTAGATTGGCTTCACCTTCCCGAAGAGCTTCAAAAAGAAGGTGTTCAGTATATTGCAATCGTCGGTGGAGGATTTTTTCTACAAGGGTTAATGGTTACGTTTTCGGCGTTATTTAAGTCTCATGGACTCACGAAAATGACGATGTATATGATGCTCGGTGTCAATGTTTTAAACTTAATCGGCAACGCCATTGTTCTTTTTGGTCTCTTCGGTGTTCCCGTCTTTGGGGTTGCTGGTGTTGCGTGGGTCACAGTTGTTAGCCGCGGCGTTGGTGTGCTCGTGTTTATTGTTCTTCTTTATCATAAGCTACACTTGAAAAGACCGCTGTTTACATTACAATTACGTTCAAAATATATGAAATCACTCTTTAGAATTGGAGCGCCTTCGTCTGTGGATGCAGTAGCATGGAATGGACATATGCTCGTTATTACTGTATTGATGGCGATGCTCGGGACGGTTGCACTAACGTCAAATGTGTATGCCAACAATTTAAAAATGCTGATTACGATGTTTGCCGGAGCGATTGGTCAAGGAACGCTGCTATTGATTGCGAGGGATGTAGGCGCCGCTCAATTGGAGGTAGCGTTCCGTCGCACGAAGGTGATTTTAAACATCGCTCTGGTGCTTGTGTTCACGACTGCTGTATTGATGGCACTGTTTTCTCGGCCCTTACTTACGGTTTTCTCGAGCAATCTTGAAATCATTCGTACAGGAAGTCAGCTGTTAATGGTAGCAATTATTCTGGAGCTCGGCCGTTCCTTTAACCTCGTTTATAATAATGCGCTTAAGGCGGCGAAAGATGTAGATTATCCGATGGTCGTGAATATTCTTGGCATGTGGTGCATCAGCGTTCCTTTTGCCTTTATTTTCGGGATGCAATGGGGCTTGGGTGTCGTCGGCATCTGGCTTGCCTTCACAGTAGATGAATGGATACGCGGCTTACTATTGCGGCGCCGCTGGATGACAAAGCATGCACCGGCAAATAAATAAGCTGTGTGTCGAGATCTTTTACGTGTTCCGCTTACGGATCGGATACTGTTGTAGAAATGCCAATGCATATTGATCTGTTTGCTCAGACCCTTTCCCGAGCCAAAGCAGATGGCCCCACGTATGAACAGGCTGACAAGTGGCTTTAGGGATGTGTTCGCCTGCGTATGTCGAGTGTGCAGGGCTGACCGCACCATCATGAGGACTGTACAAAAGGAGTGTTGGGCACTGCACACGCTTCAAATCTTTAGTCGTCACTTCCTTCGTTTGTTTGAGGTCAATCATAAACCCGTGAAAAGACCTTTGCCGGTCAATCATTTCCTTCATCTTAAATAAGTCATCGGGCAGCGTTTGTCTTTTTACCTCCACCCTTGATAAGGTTGTAAAAGAGGTGGCCATCATTGGAAACATCAATTTTGGGAACCATTGAAAAAACCGCGCATTTAGCGACCATACCCATTTCTCAATCGGTGAACGAAACATCCCTTGAGCGATATAAAAAAGCAAATGCTTTCTCGTAAGCCATTCGCCTGTAACGGCACTTTCAAGCAGTAAGCTTTGTGTGAGCGTTGGGTAATTTGCAGCAAAGAGAATGGCGCTTGGTCCACCTGCTGAAATGCCAAGGATATGAACTTGATCGATATGTAACTGGATCAGGAGGCGACGATACAAAGAAATCGTTTCTGCCAAACTGTTGCTAGCAGGCTTGCTTGAACCGCGGTAGCCCATGCGAGAAGGCGTGATGATTTGGTAGCCTTGTTCTACGAGAGCCTCATACCCGAATGTCTCTAAACAGTTGGAATGACCGCCGTGAAAGGCTAAAATCGGCTCACCTGCGCCGACGATACTGTATTCAATGGTGTGATTGTCTACTGTCGTTGTAAACACTTGATGCTGCATAAAGATGACCTCCTTATTTAACCAGCGAGAATGCTTTCTTTCGGATAACGAATTGGTGCGTTATCTTTTTTGCAAAAGAAAAAGCTAACGTGAGCGGACCGATTTTGCCGAGAAACATAATAAACACGATGATCAGCTTGCCGACAACTGATAAATCCGCTGTCATCCCCATCGATATCCCAACCGTCCCGAAGGCTGAAACGACCTCAAATAAAATATGCAAAAGACTTTTTCGTTCTGTCATTGTTAATACGAGGGTAGCAGCAAAGATAAATAGAACACTAATGGTTGCTATGGCAAGTGATTTTAACAACAGTGGTGGAGGAATGGTTTTGCGAAATACGACGATGTCACTGCGTCCTTTCAAGAATGTACTAGCAGCCAGAATAATGATGACAAATGTCGTTAACTTGATCCCTCCACCTGTTGAGGCACTACCAGCGCCAACAAACATGAAGAGAAGCATGAGCCAAAGCGTTGTATGCTCCAGTTGACCGATTTCAATTGTATTAAATCCAGCTGTACGTGTCGTCACGCCTTGAAAATAGGAAGCCCAGAGCTTATCTGTCAGACTGAGTGGTCCGAGGGTACTTTGGTTATTCCATTCAAAAAGTAAGACGAGCAAAAAAGCGATCACATTTATTCCTAGCGTTCCAATGAGCATGAGTTTTGTGTGAAGAGATAACAATTTAAATGATTTCGACTGAAATAAATCGGATAATACGGTAAAACCGATTCCACCAATGATAAACGAGAAAGAAATGACCGTGTTGATCAGTGGGTCACCGACATAACGTGATAGGCTGTCTGACCAGATCGAAAACCCAGCGTTGTTAAAGGCAGAGATGGAATGGAAAATGCTGACGTAAATCCCTTTCATCCAGCCGAATTCAGGAACAAAACGAAATGCAAGAGCCACCATAGCAGCACTTTCAATCGTCACAGAAAAGAAGAATAGCTTTTTGACAAGTCGTACGAGTCCAGAGAAAGTGGATTGGTTAAGCGCCTGTTGAATCATCAGGCGTTCTGAGATGCCGATTCTTTTTCCAAGCATTAAAAAGATAAGCACAGCTACGGACATGATGCCAAGACCACCGATTTGTATTAAGAAAAGAATGACGATTTGGCCGAAAAGTGTAAATGCACTCCCTGTATCAACGGTGATCAGACCAGTGACAGTCACCGCTGAGGTCGCAGTAAAAAGCGCATCTACCCAAGAAAGGGATTCGGTCGTTGCTAAAGGCGTTTTTAGCAACAGCATTCCTGCACCAATCAAGACGGCAAACGAAAGAACAAGAACTTGTGGTGGTGACAATGATTTAAGCCGGTTTAATTTCACGGTGCTCCTTCTTTCTGCTCAGACTTCATGCTAAAAATATGCAAGCCTCTTAATAAGAGAAAACGTAAAAAAGCTGCGAGAAAGAATCCCACGGCTTGCCGTTAGTTAAAAAAAACCTGCTTTTTAGGCACGCTGAGCTTCTTCTCTTGAAACGCTGACGAGGTTAGCTGTCGGATTCGGGTGTTAAGAGTCACCCTACCATGCGTGCATGGATTCACCCCGAGCGACACAGCTGTGCCGCGAAAGTGGGTCCCCCGCATCCTGAAAGGATTTAAGCGGTTAATAGAAGGTTGTTATGGTTGATGAAATGATT
The DNA here is from genome assembly GCF_011058155.1 of Litoribacterium kuwaitense. Classification (NCBI taxonomy): domain Bacteria; kingdom Bacillati; phylum Bacillota; class Bacilli; order Caryophanales; family Bacillaceae; genus Litoribacterium; species Litoribacterium kuwaitense. The sequence continues at coordinate 26,842 of NZ_JAALFC010000009.1, forward strand.
GTACGCCTAGAAGAAAAAGCTGTCAATATAAACTTTTAAGAATAGGCTTGGTTCGTGCAGTGCAATCAGTCTTGCAGATGTTTCTTTAAAACATACGGGTTGCCTTCTTCATAAAAACGCCATGGATAATGAACGGCGTCGCCGCTATTCTCAATGCCGATACGCTTTGAAGTTCGTACAGCTCCTCCTCGTCCATCGGAGATATAGAGGGGAGGCGTGGTTAAATCAAGGTGATTATGGGCGTCACGCGAAATGGCAAGTGCTTGCGTCAGCTTGCCAGGACCGTTGGTTAACTGAATACGTTTAGCCTTGGATAGTTCTTCCCAACTTTTTTGGAAGCGCAGCTTTGCCATCTCATCTATTCCCATCAACGGTTCGACACTTCGTAGGAGAACGCCCTCAGGATAGCCCTCACCACGCGTCACACAGTTCATACAATGGTGCAATCCATAGCTAATGTATACATACGCATGGCCGGCTGGACCGTACATCGCTTCATTCCGGGGCGTGCGCCGGTTATTATACGTGTGAGAAGCTTTGTCTTCAGGTCCTTTGTATGCTTCCACTTCAACGATTCGTCCAATCAGCCGTTTGCCACTAGGAGCTTCATGGACGAGCTGTTTTCCAATCAGCTCTTCAGCAACTTCGAGCGTAGGCCGTTCATAAAATGAGCGTGGAAGTGGTTCCATGAAAAAATTCCTCCTCGTTAAGAAAACAATGTCTGGCGTAAATGATTTGGAAAAGATGCTTTAATTCCATAGGCTCCTGTCATATCTAAAAAGAACAGCTCGTCCATATGCAAAAAGAAATCGTCTAGTACTTTCTCTTGCAACGTTGGAATGTCGCAATCGATCGTTGCTAATGACTTCGTGATCAAAACGTCGTCATAGCCCGCCACAAGCTTTTTTTGATGTCGCTTTAATGTCGGATCCAGCTCATCAATCTCCGCATAAAGGTTTTCCACCGTGCCATACCTCTGGATGAGAGGTAACGCTGATTTAGGACCGATGCCACGGCATCCAGGCAAGTTGTCACTTTTATCACCGAGAAGGGCTTTAATATCAGTCCAGTGCTCAGGGGTAATCCCAAACTCAGTTGAAAATGCTTCAATGTCATAGACAAGCTCTTGTTTTTTCTGCGCAATGATTTGTGAACACGTCGGACTCAACAATTGAAAAAGGTCTTTGTCGTTACTATAGATGAAACAATGGCCGCGCGCGTCGTCTGTCCAGCTTTTGGAAATGGTACCTATGACATCATCTGCTTCATAAGGTGGTTCGGTCAGCTGCTCAATGCCTAAGGAAGTAAGAATGGCTTGCGTCGTTTCATATTGCTCTATTAAAGGAGCTGGCAGTTCGTCACGAGATGCTTTATAAAAAGCATGTGTTTGTCTTCGTTGTGTTTCTTCACGCTTGACGTCCCAGGCGACAGCGACGTGAGAGCATTGGTAGCGGTCGATGAGATTCATCATTTTTTGGACGAACACGCGCACGCCATTGATGAGAAGTCCTTGCTCATTACGTGGCAGGGATGATTCGTTTTTGCCATACGCAGTGGCAAAATAGCCACGGCTAAGTAAGTTGAATCCGTCAATTAATAAAAGGGTATCTTTCATAGGCAGGCCTGCTTCGTGGGGAGCACGTTGCAGTTTCACCTCTCTTCTCATAAATTGTTTTCATTGTATCATGTTTTCAAAGCTGCTTGACTGGATTTACCTAACGAAAGAAGGAAGACTAGGAGCAGAAGCATCATTGCTGCAATGGCCGCCAGCAACAAAAATGCCCAGCCCGCACTAAAAGTATCCATTAATACCCCAGTCGCTTTAGGGAGAAGCGCACCACCAAGGCCACCAGCGGCAATTAAGAGACTTGTCGTTCTTTCAGTAAAACCGGGCAGGCGTGTATTCATTAATACGAGCGCAACGGCAAAAGTTCCTGCCCACACAAGCCCACTTAAACCAATCAGTAAAAAGCTAAACGCCGACGATTCACTTATGTTTAAGAGGGCGAGCAGGATTGTGCCGGAAATCACACAAACGAGTAAAAAGCGTCCATAGCCAACATGCTCGGCAATGCGACCTGCATATATACGACCGATGACCATCGTTCCCCAGAATACACTAATTGTCATCGCAGCGGTGGCTTCATTCATACCGATGCGACCGATCATGATGGAAGGCAAATAATTGGATAGACTCATTTCCAGGCCAACGTATCCGGCAAAAAAGAGCATTCCAGTCATCAGTAAAGGCCAAGCCTGCTTAGGATAACGAACAGCTTCTTTTGTGTCTGCGGCTGAGGAATTTTTTTCCTCGGGTACTTGTTTAAAAAACAGCCAGCTTACTGTTGTGGCACCGGCCATCACTGCCATCACAGGGAAGCTGATTTGCCAATACCCAATGGCAATGAGCCAGCTTGCAATAAAGGGGACGACGAGCGCACCGATTCCAAAAAAGGTTTCTATTTTTGACATCGCATCTGCTTTCTTCTCTGCGATCGCGTCAATCACCATTGCACCAATGACGGCTTCTGTTACACCAAAACCGAACCCAGTGACTGGTGCGACAGTTAACATCCAGCCCCAAGGCAACAAAAAGCTGTATGCCGTTTCTGCAAAAGTTAAAGCAGCAAACGAGATGAGGATCGTTTGCTTTTTTCCGAGTTTTTTAGACAGCCAAGGGGAGAAGAGGACACCAAACAAAAACCCTAAAAATTGGTTCATAATAAATTGCCCACCATCTTGATAGGCAAGTCCATAATGCTGCAACATTGATTCTAAAACGGCTCCGGAAACAATATGAGCCATACCGATGACGAGGTAAGATACGCTCGCCAAAAAGATTAGTTTCTTCAATTCGTCACCTCAAAAAAGATCTGTAGTGTCATAAGATGAATGCTATTTTAGGAGATATAACATCGATCGCTTATCAGCCTGCTAGGGAAAAATGGCCGAATGTAGGGTGAAACTGCATAGAGCTCACCCGTAGAACGCCAATTTATGCCGGGAAGCGATCCTGCCGAAGCAGAAGTTTGTAACAGGCTGAAACCAAATCGTCTCTATCGTATCACAAAGGAGTGCGCTATTGGTGATTTCCTATGGATAAGATGGACCCCGGGTATTGGATCACACAATGTATAAAAAAACCTTGAGCATAATGCTCAAGGTTTAAGTTATCCGTGGTATTCTTCGCTTTCATTAATATCATCTGATACTAAGCCAGAAAGAACATGGACACGAAGGATAAAACCGACGAGTTTCTCATTTTCATTGACGACCGCTAGAGGGAACATCGATTCCAAAGCTTTTGGAATTAAATCGTTAATATACTCGTCTGATTGAACAACTGTAATGTCGTGGCGTAGAACGTCTTCCAGCGATTTTTTCTCTTTAATGCCTTTAATCGCATCATCTATCGTAACGATTCCTTTGACATGACGACCACGGTCAACGACAAAGACACTGGAAATGCCGTTTTCCTTCATTTCTTTAACAGCAACATTGAGACCTGACTTTAAGGAAACGAGGGCATTTGGCTTAATCATAACGTGCTCGGCTTGGAACACTTTCGAGCGGTCAATGTCTTTAATAAACTCGGAGATGTAGTCATTCGCTGGCGCTTCGATAATTTCTTCTGGCGTGCCAACCTGCTCGACACGGCCGTTTTTCATGACAGCGACGCGATCGCCAATTTTAAATGCTTCATTGACATCATGAGTAATAAAGATAATTGTTTTTTGCAGGCGTTCCTGAATATCTAATAGTTCAAGCTGCATTTCGCGGCGAATGAGTGGGTCGAGGGCACTAAAAGGCTCATCCATGAGTAAAATGTCTGGGTCGTTTGCTAAAGCACGAGCTAAGCCAACCCGTTGCTGCATGCCGCCTGATAATTCGTCTGGATACTTATCTTCATAACCTTTCAACCCGACGGTCTCAATATTTTTCAAAGCAATCTCCCGTCGTTCTTCTTTAGACACATTACGTATTTCAAGACCGTACTCTACATTAGCAAGAATGGTCCGATGGCTAAACAAGCCAAAATGCTGAAACACCATTGCCACCTTTTCTTGCCTCATTTTTTTAAGCGCTGTGCTCTGGTATTGAACGATGTTTTCACCGTCAATATAAATCGAGCCGTCAGTTGGTCTGTTCAGCAAATTAAAGCAACGGATGAGGGTCGATTTTCCGCTCCCGGACAAGCCCATAATGACAAACACTTCGCCTTTATTGACTTCGAAGGAAGCGTCATACACACCGACCGTATGATTCGTCTTTTTTAAAATGTCTTCTTTGGACATGCCTTGTTGAATCATTGGGATGACTGATTTTGGCTTAGGTCCAAAAATTTTCGACACGTGGTCTACCTTAATCTGTGCGGTCACCCGTTTTCACTCCTATGCTTTTGAAATTTCTCTGCGACACCGTTCGTAATTCGATCAATAATAATGGCTAAAAAGACGATGCTGATTCCTGCTTCAAAGCCTAAAGCGATATCAATCTGGTTAATTGCGACTAACACTTGTTCTCCTAGTCCTGATGCGCCAACCATCGAAGCGATGACGACCATGGCAAGTGCCATCATTGTCGTCTGGTTCACACCAGCCATAATTGTCGGCAATGCCTGCGGAAGCTGAACTTTTTTTAGCATTTGCCATTTTGAGGAGCCAAAAGACAAGGCGGATTCAATGACTTCATTGTCTACACCACGAATGGCAAGCTCTGTTAAACGAATGACGGGTGGCAGGGCATAAATTAAAGTTGCAAAAATGGCCGACACATTGCCGAGTCCAAAGAAAAAGATCGCAGGAATGAGATATACAAAGCTCGGCATTGTTTGCATCGCATCTAAGAGCGGACGCATGATGGTGGAGAAGCCTTGGCTAAACGCCATCCACACGCCAAGTGGAATTCCGAGAATTAAACAGATAAGGACTGCTGTGACAATAATTGAAATCGTAATCATCATATCTTCCCAAAGACCGAAAGAACCGATAATGAAAATAAAGACACCATATAAAATTCCAGCAACCAGAGATTTAAAATACCAACCAAGTAAAACGATTAAAATGACAAATAGCCACCAAGGCAACCACATCAGCATATCTGTAATGCCATTAATCGTTCTGGAAGAGATAAAAAAGATAAAATCAAAAAATCCTTCTAATGTCGTGTCTAAAAAGCTAACGAATCGGTCTACGTATTCACCTACATTGATACGTATATCAGGAAAAGCTCCCATATTGGCTGACTGCAAATGGCAGTCGATTCACCCCTCTTTTCATCAATTCACACTGAAAAGCAGCTCACCTACCAATGTGGCAAGCTGCTTTTTTGGTTTTACTGTAGTGCTTCTTTCACTTTAGTGGCGACTTCTTCAGAGACCCATCCAGTCCAAAGGTCTTCATGCTCCTTCATCCACCATAAGGCTGCTTCGTCGGTAGATGCATCATTTTCGTTCATATACTGTAAAGCTTCCTCTGTCAGCGCACTGCTTGTTTCATAATTTTCAAGGAATTCAATGATATCAGGCGCTTGTTCTGGAACGTCTTTGTGAACAGCGACGACAACATCGTTGGGCGGGAATTCGGTCGCTTTTGTTTCATTCCAAATATCTTCATCATAGGCTGGCTCTTCTAATAATGTAAGATCGTATTTCGCTGTAATCGCTGTCGGTGACCAGTAGTAGCCAACCCAGCCATCACCAGCTTCATACGCATCGACTAAATCAGCGACAATGGCGGCATCTGAGCCTGGGCTAAAGTTATTCAGCGTTTCTTCCAAGCCATAAGCCTCGAATTTATCGTTAATGGCTTCAGATGCAGCCCAACCACTTGGACCGTTGATAATGCGTCCGCGTCCAGGATCTTCAGGATCTTCAAACACTTCAGGGTAGTTCTTTAAATCTTCGACTGTTTTCAAGTCTGGTGCCAATGGCTCAATCCCACGCTCTGGATCTCCTTCAATCACATAGGTTGGCACGAAAAGTCCTTGCTCATTGTCGTTAAAATTCGTCGCTAATGTTTCAATTTCCCCTGCTTCAGTAGCTTCTTCATAGACTTCTTTTACATTGTCAGTCCAAAGCTCCATGTACACTTGAATATCCCCATCACGAAGCCCTTGGATCGTTGCTGGCGTTGAGCCGGTCGTGACATCGGTCTCATATCCATAGCCTTCCTCGAGAACCGTTTGGGCGATTTTGTTGTGGATTTTAATACTGTCCCAACCAGCATCGCCGAAGACGACTGTTCCGATCTCGTTTCCACCACTTGATCCGGATCCACCGCAAGCAGAAAGAATGATTAACATCATTGTAAACATGACAACAGACAATTTTCTCATCAAATGACCCCTTATTTATATAGTATTGGTAATATATAGAACATTAACTTAAATGCTAATGTTGAAAAAATAAAAACAGTCATACACCTTAAAAAACGTATATAAGTCTGCGCAAAACGAGCAAATCAAATGAAGATTAAAATAGTTGTTTTTAAGGAGGGATAAATCTGTTGTGGAAGAAGGAGAATGATTTATGCAATTTACAAGCATATTTCATTTTACAGAATATAATGGCTTGACTCAAATCGAGTAATTTACGATAAATCACCATTTAATAACGTCAGCCATCGTACCTATCAATTATATTCACTTCATAGACTATTCGTATCGAATGCAAACGTATCCTCGGAATTAGCGTTTGTGGATATGTTTAGCCGAACGTATTGAAGCCTAGCCAAATGATCAAAGGAAACAACGGGTTCATGTGGTTGTTTATTCACAAGCACGTTGGTTTTGTCGAATGCATTGCAGTATCCAGCTAGCAAATTGTTGCAATTGCAAACCTGGGACAGGTACGTGATGCTGTGAGCTTTCATACCCCTTTAGACAAGCTTTGATTATCGAAGCATAAGTCGGTGGAAGATGTAGGAGTGCCCATTCACCACCTTCTTTTTTGGAAGCGACTGTTTTGTTTTTTGAAAACTGTAATGCACGACATAAGTTCAAAACATAGTAGACCGGATCGGTATGAATGTTGTCGTGTGCATCTTCGACATCATAAAGGATGGCCTTCATCGCGTCTGAAAAATGAACCTCGGGAATGACTTCATGGATTGGCGCGCCAAACCAACGTATTCCGCGGTCACGTGTTACTAAAAAATGAGCAGTAAGATCAGGATCGTACCCGCCTGAATTTACGACATGCGCTTTCCCCGTCGTGGTAGAATAATGATAATCAAAGGGAGCTGGGTGAGAAAAAGGGACAAGATCTTTGATGACGACGACACTTAACTCTAAGCCTCCAGCCGCAGGGACGTGGTCCGCTAAGGTGTTTAGTTCAGGCGTGAGAGATGTCCGGACAAGTGATGTCATTGCTTTCGAAGCTGCAATCAGAACATCGACGTCGCTTCGGTTTTCGTTAAACCCGTTCATTGCGAGAGAACCGTGGACGTAAAGGCCGACAAGGGACTGACCAAGGTGTTTTTGAAACAGGGCTGTTAGCTCATTTAAAAATAGGGTGCTTTTCTCATTCAACTACAATCTCTCCAATCAAACCGTTTTCTCACAGGGGGCAATTCTATGATAAAAATGATCAACGAGACGATGCATCAGCTTGATGTTGTCGTCGAAACGATCCTAAAGCTTATGGAAAAATTAGATGAAACTCATGCAGAGACACGACCGACCTCAGGCAAGTTTTCTATCGGCGAGCTTTGTGCTCATCTCTCTCTTATACCAGAAGCAGATTGGCGGATAGCAAATGAAGCATCGGAGGAGGAGATGGCTTTATTTTATGAAAAAGCATCGCCTCAGACAATAAAAGAAGCTCACCATACTTTGCAATGTAGCTTTGAATATCTAAAAAAAGACATTGCTTCATTATTAGTGGAGGAATGGGCGCAAGAAACAACGTCTTTTTGGGGAGTGACGTATACTAAGTTTTCCTGGTTGCTTGAAATTCTTACCCATCTTCACCATCATCGCGGTCAGCTTCATGCATTGATGGTGCATGTCCTTGCTATCGATCCTGAGATTCCGATGTTTGAATGAAGTGCAAAGCATATTTCTATATTGGGCAATGAGAGAAATTAATGGAGCAATGGCAGCAACGCTCCTTTTTTTACTAAACAACTAAAGTCATTCAACGATACAAAGCAGAACTTTTGACCGTGAACGATCAGCCTCGCTATGATGATCATATCTACGATGCCAGATCAAGTTATTTCAACGCGTAGGGTAGACGATATGTTTTGTCAAGTAAAGCCCTTATTTTATATAAAAGAAAGGTTGAATGGACAGTGTCAGGAGAAGACCTTCGTTTAAAAAATACGCCTATTTCTTTGCTCGATTTAGTGCCAATTGTTGAAGGAGGCACAGTAGCACAAGCTTTTGAGGAGGCACAACGCTTAGCTGAGCATGCCGAAGAATGGGGATATCACCGTTATTGGGTGGCAGAGCATCATAATATGCCAGGCATTGCTTCAGCAGCGACGTCGCTTATGATTCAACATGTGGCCCAAGCTACGCGGACGATGCGTGTTGGCTCAGGAGGGATTATGCTTCCTAATCATTCATCACTTGTGATTGCCGAGCAATTTGGTACGTTAGCAACGCTGTTTCCTGGCCGTATTGACTTAGGGCTTGGACGAGCCCCTGGGACAGATCGTCTGACTGCCCATGCACTTCGGCGCAATCTTGGACAGACGGGTCAGGAATTTCCCCAACAGCTTGAAGAGCTGCGGCAATACTTTGATCCGGCTCATGGTGATGGTATTCCAAAAGTAAGGGCCATCCCAGGTGAAGGCTTGTCGATCCCTATTTGGCTGTTAGGTTCCTCTGGTTTCAGTGCAAAGCTGGCTGGAGAGCTTGGTTTACCGTTTGCTTTTGCGAGCCATTTTTCACCTGAAAATACGTTGCCTGCGCTGCGGCTGTATCGAGATCATTTTCAGCCTTCTGCTCAATTAGCAGAGCCTTATGCAATGGTTGCTGTCAATGTGATTGCAGCAGAAACAAACGACAAGGCACGGTTTTTGGCAACATCGATGGAACAGCAGTTTTTGAATTTGATGAGGGATGTACGTAAGCCGCTCCCTGCACCGGTCGAAAATATGAATGTACGATGGACAGATACCGAGCGCGCTTTAGTGGAGCAACGTCTAGACAGTTCGATTGTCGGTGATCGAAAGACCGTTTCTTCAGAGATCGAAGCATTTTTACTCGAAACAGAAGCTGATGAGCTGATGATTCATACACAAATTTACAATGCTGCTGATCGCTTAGCATCTTATCGAATTGTTGCTGACATAAAAAATGAATGATTGGTTTATGGTGAAGCACCTCGCTTTTTTTGAGGTGTTTTTTTACGGTGATACGCGAACAAATGGATATATGCTACGATGAACGTACCTTGGGTTGCATTGAGGGAGTGTTGCAACAAAGCAGCACCTATATTTTGGTATCCAAGTGTAACGGGTCAAGCACTTATGATTACAAAAAGGCTCGAGCCGCCGTTGATTTAACACGATTTACGTCATGCTATGATAAGGTTCATGGAAAATAGTAAAGGTATATTCGTATGTTTCAATGGATCATTAGGTTGGGAATATATACGTAAATCGTGAGAACGCTTATGTTGAATTGAAAAATGTAAAAGGGAGGAGGTAGAGCGATGAAATCATCGTTTACTGCCTACGTCGTTGAACAAAGTGAAAGTGAGATCACTGCGTCATTTAAACAAATGACGGACAAAGATCTTCCCAAAGGAGACGTCACCATTGATGTCGCTTATTCCAGCGTAAACTATAAGGACGGTTTAGCTGTCTCAGGTGAAGGTCGTATCATTCGTGACTATCCAATGGTTCCAGGGATTGATTTGAGTGGTACGGTCATTTCATCAGAGGACCCAAGATTTTATAAAGGGCAGGAGGTCATTGCGACAAGCTATGGGCTTGGTGTGTCTCATTTTGGCGGATATAGTGAATATGCACGAGTGCCTGCAGAGTGGGTTGTACCTCTTCCACAAGAAATGAGCCTTTTAGACGCCATGAGTTATGGAACAGCGGGCTTAACAGCCGGATTGTCTGTACACGCATTAGAGGCGCATGGAATTTGTCCGGATGACGGTGAAGTGCTTGTTACTGGAGCGACGGGCGGTGTTGGAAGTATGGCTGTGGCGATGTTGAGTAAGCGTGGGTATCAGGTTGTGGCTAGCACAGGGAAAGAGGCTGCCAGTGATTTTCTAACGTCTCTAGGTGCTGATCGAGTCATTTCTAGAGAAGCACTCCAGGATGGGGACAATCGCCCACTGCAGAAGCAAAAATGGGCAGCCGCCGTTGATCCTGTTGGTGGTGCAAGCTTGGCACGTATATTAGCAAGCGTAAAGTATCAAGGTGCTGTTGCTGTGAGCGGATTGACCGGTGGCGGTGACGTGCCCACGACGGTGTTTCCATTCATTTTACGAGGTGTGTCACTTTTTGGGATTGATTCGGTTGAATGTCCAATGCCGAAGCGGTCGTTAGTGTGGAAACGTCTTGCCACAGACTTGTCAGTGTCTGCTCATTTTAATGACACCATTCAAGTGATTCCACTAGACGATATTCCCCAAGCATTGGAAGCCATTTTGCAAGGGAAGGCAAAAGGCCGCTGGGTCGTTGATTGCAAAAAAGCATAAATAAAAACACAGGCGTTCTAAGGAAAAAACGAGGACGCCTGTGTTTTATCGTTTCTGACAGAAGACTCCCACATAAAGGAATGTTATGACGTTGTCCAATGAGTAAGTGGGAGATACATGCCGGTTAGGCGTAATTCAAAAAGCTGTTTCTTTTTTGTGCTATGGAGAACCTCAACCTTCGTGAGTGGGATTGCCCCTCTTGTGGCACGCATCATAATCGAGATATTAACGCAGGACAAAATCTTAAAAACGAAGCGATAAGGCTTCTAACCGTAGGAACTACGGGGATAGCCTCATCAATAACTGGCGGTTACGCTCGTGTTCTTAGGAATCTCCCACTTCAAACAGCTCGTAAAGAACGTGAAGTGGGGGTAGTTCAAGAATAGGCCTTTACACGCCATTTGGATACGAGGCCATGGCGCGGAGATACGAAAAAGCTAATTAAAAATAAAAGACCAGTCGTAAATGCCATCGATGCCGAGATCGAAGTGTCAAGCCAGAGCGCTACAGCATATCCGAGCAGTGAAGCGACGACGCCCAGGATCCCGCTTAACCAAAGCATGACGTGAAGCTTATCGGTCCATAAATACGCTGTCGCGGCTGGGGTAATGAGCATCGCAACGACAAGAATGGCTCCCACAGCATCAAATGACGCCACAGTGACAAGTGACAACAGCCCCATAAACGCATAATGCATGACAAGGACTGGAATGCCGAGGCTTGCAGCTAAAGCTGGATCAAACGATGTGATTTTCCATTCTTTGTAAAATAGCGTAATGGCAGCAATGACAACGATGAGAATGACAAATAGCATTAAAGTAGCTGAAGGAACTTCGCCGATCATAGGCACGTTCCATCGATGAAAGGGAACGAAAGTAATCTCGCCCATCAAGGCGTGGCGAATGTCAAGATGAGCGTTTCCGATGGACGTAGAAATAAGAATGACGCCGATGGCAAAGAGCGTTGTAAAGACGATACCAATCGATGCTTCCTGTTGCACGCCTCTCGTTTGAAACCATTGGACTAAAAATGCAGTCAACCAGCCTGCGAGTAAGGCACCGATGAGCATGTGAATCCCAACTAACTCTCCGGTGACCATAAAGGCGAGTACGATCCCCAGTAACACTGTATGGCTAATCGCATCAGCCATCATGGCTGTTTTACGCAAAATCAAAAACACTCCGACCAATCCACAGGAAAGACCAACAAGTCCGGCCGTTATGAGCATCCACGCAGTGTAACTCATTGCTGTCTCACCTCTTTAACTGCTGTAGAAACACGTATTTTTTGCCTGCGATGTTGAAGGTGTTGGATAAGCAAGCCTTTCTCCGCACCAAAAACCATTGAAACAATAAAGAGAACGGCGGCAATGAGAACCATAAACGGTCCTGTAGGCCAGCCCGCACCTAAGGAACTGACGTACGTACCAGCAATCCCTGAGAAGCCTCCAAAAAGAGCGGATAAAAACATCATCTTACTAAAAGAATGTGTCCAATATCGTGCACTTGTAGATGGAATGATCAGAAGTGCGGCAATCAGAATGACGCCAACGGCTTGAATGCCGACAACAATCGTAAGCACGAGGAGGAGTGTATAAAATGAGCTCATGACTCGAGAAGATAAGCCTAGCCCACGAGCAAAGCCAGGGTCGAATAAATAGAGTTTCCACTCTTTAAAAGGAACGACCATGGCGAGGACAATCACTGTAGCTAAAACGGTCGTCACGATGACATCGTTTCGTACCATTGAAGCTGCTTGCCCGAAGATAAAACTATCTAAACCACTTTGTGAGCCAGCTGCTACGCGGTTTGTAATGGTGAGCAGCATTAGACCAAGCCCGAAAAAGCTGCTGAGCACAATCCCCATCGATGTATCAGACGTTAAACGACTATTCGCCTGAATGCCTTGGATGACGAAAGCACCTAGGAGTGCCGTAATTGCCGCGCCAAGAATAAGAATAGGCAGGTTTTTTTCACCTGTCAGTAAAAATGCAATGACGACACCGGGCAAAGCTGCGTGGGCGAGTGCATCACTCATTAAGCTTTGCTTCTTCCAGTAGCTTAATGTTCCGACCATGCCAGCGGCCACCCCTAAGGCTAAGGCGCTAAACAGCACCCATTCAAAGTTACTGGCCGACGAAAAGAACATGATCCCCACCTTCTTTCAACGTTTTCAATGTGCCACCATATGTTTTGGCAAGGTTCTCAGGTGTAAATGCTTCTTCAGTTGATCCATGTGCCATCACAGTTTTGTTTAACAAAAGCACATGATCAAAATAATCTTCGACGGTTTGCAGGTCGTGGTGAACGACTAACACCGTTTTCCCTTGTTCCTTTAAGTTATTTAACGTATGCATGATCGCCTTTTCAGTAGAGGCATCTACACCAGCTAAAGGTTCATCCATGAAATAGAGGTCAGCTTGTTGAACAAGTGCCCGTGCTAGAAACACCCGTTGCTGCTGCCCGCCTGACAATTGACTGATCTGGCGCTCTGCATAGCTTTTCATGCCCATCAGATCGAGCGCATTCATTGCCTCTTCCCGGTGACGTCGATTCGGTCTTCTTAGCCACCCGACGCGACCGTATAAGCCCATTGTAACTACATCTAAGGCGTTGGTTGGAAAGTCCCAATCGACAGAACCCCGCTGTGGCACATAACCGACACGCTTTTTCTGTTTCGTAAATGAAGAACCAAATATTTGTACCTTTCCTTTTAAGCTTGGATGCAATTGGAGAATCGTTTTAATGAGTGTCGACTTCCCAGCGCCATTGGGTCCAACAATGGCTGTCAATGATCCTTCAGTCACCTCAAAGGAGACGTCGTGAAGCGCGATATTTTTTTGGTATGAAACTGTTAGATCGCTGACTTGTAAGATGCTCATCTTAAGATTCCTCCTCTTCGGTTAGGGCAGACGCAATCGTTTCGACATTGTGACGATACATTCCGAGATACGTTCCTTTTGCAGTGCCTGCTTCACCCATTGCATCTGAGAATAATTCTCCGCCAAGCTGCACTTCTAAACCTTTTGACTTCGCACCTTCTATGACAGAGTTAATGTTTTTCTCGCTGACACTCGTTTCTATGAACACCGCGGGAACCTTTGCTTCAACGATCGTGTCAACCGTATCTTCAATATCTGATATGCCAATTTCATCCTCTGTACTTAACCCTTGTAAGCCAATTACGTCAATGTCAAAGGCGCGCCCAAAGTAATTAAAAGCATCATGGGCTGTAACGAGGTATCGTTTCTCCTCGGGGATTTTCGTGAGTAACTCTTGCGACTCATTCTTTAGTTCATCCAAAGATTCAAAGTAGGCGACTTTGTTTTGTTCAAACGTTTCCGCATGCTCGGGGGCATACTCCTTTAATTCATCTACCGCTGATTCTAAGGCGATTTTCCAAAGGTCAATATCAAACCAAACGTGAGGATCTGGTGCACCGGCTGCTTCTGGATCATCTAGCAGCTGGTCTTTTGGAATAGACTCCGAAACAGCAACGACCGGAATAGAAGCACCAATTTGCTCAAAAACTTCATTCATTTGTCCTTCGAGGTTTAACCCACCATAAAAGACAATATCGGCTTTGCTTAATGTAGCAATGTCACTTTGCGTTGCCTGAAATGTATGAGGATCAACTCCAGGTCCCATAATACTTTTGACTGAGACGAGATCGCCACCGATGTCTTGTAGCGGCTCCCCAATTTGGGCAATTGTCGTCACAATCGAAATGGGCTGGTCTCCAGAAGTTTCTCCGCTCGTTTCTGAAGCCGCACCTCCGCAGGCGGCTAAAAAAAGTAGTAAAGCTGGTATGAATAATTTAAACCATCGAAGCATTTTATAAATCTCCCCTCAAATATTGTCTAAACCACTAAAGTTTCCTTAGGGAAACATTATAACATAAAGGAAACTAAGTCAATTGTTTTTTTGCCTATGGGCAAAAAATAGGCGCTCAATAAAAAGTCGTAAAAAAACAGCCATTGTTGGCCGTTTCTAAAATTTCCTCCGCGCTCTGCCATACTCATCTACAAATGATCTCTACTTAGGTTTCCGTTTGATTTTAAATCGAAGCGATAAAGAAGCCTTAAAATATCGTAACACTTTGTTCACGTCTCTTTTTTCTAATGTGCTGTCTATAGTGAATCCACATCATGGATTATAGACAAAGAACACATCTCTAAATAGGTAGCAAGCATTTTGATCAGAAAGCGTTAAAACATCTGTACAAGTGAATGGGGTGATGTAGCAAAGATGGATAGTTCGACCACAGGGGATTTTAGCGATACGATTGAAGTCGCACGTATTCTAGGCGCGTTGAAAAAAGCCTGAGAAGGTCGATTCTCAGGCTCGAAGTTTTTGAATGTTAACGGCGACAACATGTTTGATGTCGATATCGTGTATTCTATTTTCATCACTAAGAACAAAGAGACGATTCTTTTTTTGATCGACAATACGTCCGGTGAGCATATAGTATTGTTCGTGCCGACAGTAGACGATGGCTAAGACACTGTGAAATTCAAGTGCTTCAAGCATAACTTCATGAATAGAGGGTTTGAATGCGCTTTCTTGAGAAGTCGAAGGATTGAGTTCTAAGAAATTTTTTTTGGCTAAACGGGGGTGATACATCCATTGTCGAGTTTTACGCATCGGTTACCAAGCCTCATTTCCCCGCGATTTGCGGACCAGAGAGGTCCATCGTATTCGTTGATCAGTGTACTAGAGCTAAAATGGGTCCAATGTAAAGGTGAGCATTTTTGTAGAAGGGTAAATAGAAGGCTGGTTATCCACAGTGAGTCGCTTGAAGAATGGAAGCGCATGAGATGAAGTCTTCAACCGTGGATACGATGCCCATTGTTCATCGTTGAAGCGGTGTTGGACAATGATTCCTCTCTTTCTTTTCCATTATAACGAAAAAATGGACGTGCCTCAAGAAAAGTACCGGAATCTTTCATTTATTCACTCATTCACCAATGCCAAGGTCCAGAAGGGATTCCTTGTTCAGAAGAAGGAGATGGAGAGACGGTGCTTCCAAGTTTTTGATTATAAGGAAACGGGAGGTGGGAGCCTTGATGTCCGGGCAGTCCTCCTTCTCTAAACAATTGCTCTTCCTCGCAAGGGAAAACGTTTTTGTTTTTTTCTGTCAAAAGCACCTTATCTTTCTGTTCACATGTAGAGTAGTACTTTGATTTCATAAATTTCATTGCCGAATCGCTCCTTTCCTGTTTTGAGACTAGTTTGTACATATAGACTATGCGGATCGGCTGGTACTCGAGCCTGGATTAGCATGAAATGGGCGGAGGTTTAGCCGTCAGCTGCGATAAAATCATATGGTAAAGAAGATGAAATATCGAGTATTTATTGTGAAGTATGGTGTATCCTTCTAATATAAGGTGTTTGTTTCAATTTCTTAGAATAAGTAGGTGAAGAGTTCTGCGGAACGTGATACAATCTCTTGAGGAATGAAGCATAAGGGAGTGCAAAGGTTGGAACAACAACGGACAAACTTAATGGAGAAGATAGCTCAATGGCTGTTGGATGCAAAGTATCCGATCGTGTTAACTGGCGCAGGGATGTCTACAGAAAGTGGCTTACCTGATTTTCGTTCATCTCATGGGCGATGGGCAACTTCTGTTGACCCATCGGAGTTATCAAGTATCCGTACATTTATACATCGTCGTTCAGACTTTGAAGCATTTTACAAAAAGCGGACGAAAGAGGTATTAAATACATCTCCTCATAAAGGGCATGAAATTCTTGCCCAATGGCAAACTAGAGGTTTGATCAAAGGTTTAATTACACAGAATGTAGATGGTTTTCATCAACGTGCAGGCTCTGCGCCTGTCGCTACGCTTCATGGAAACTTATTAAATATGTCTTGCTATGACTGTCATGAGCCCGCTACGGTTGAAGCATTTTTACAGGATGAGCCAATCTGCCATTGTGGTGGTTCGATTAGACCGGATATTGTGTTGTTTGGCGAAATGCTTCCTGAAAAAGAGCTCAAGCAGGCAGAGGAATGGACGAATCATACAGACCTTATGCTTGTGCTTGGCACATCTCTTCAAGTGTCACCGGCAAGCACTCTGCCAATCATAGCGAAGGAGAACGGCGCCAGATTAATCATTGTGAATGAAGAACCGACGCCGCTCGATGATATGGCAGACGTAGTCGTCAACGACATACGAATCAAAACATGGTTAGAAGGTGTTGATACAGCACTGACTCAGCACGTGTTATAACATTTTAGTAGCTTTTTTCGGGCGCGCTGGCGCCACTTTTTGACTTGTTCAACGGTCGCTCCTTCTCGCTTGGCGATCTCTTTTGTGGAGCGGCCGTACCAAATGGCTTGTATTGCCCAACAACGTTCTTTTGCTGTCAGCGCGACAAGACTTTGCTCAAATTCTTCCTTTTCAAGAAAGCGTACGTTATATTGCGCCAAGGTGGCATTTCTGTTTATTAACTTTTCAGTTAATTCAGTGTGCTTTGAGCGTCGTCTTATCTCGTCAATCATACGTGAAATGACAACGGTTTTGGCGTATGCTCCAATCGACCCAGCCTCAGGGTCGTGTTTTTGCCACACTTCCCAAAGAGCAATCCGACCAATTTGATAAAATTCGTCAAAGTCGTAGTGCACATGAAGTTGATTCATTGAGCTGAGGATTAACGGCGAGTAGTCATGCAAAAATACGTCAAATGATGGATAAGGTTGATTGATCAGTAGACTCATTCCAAAAAGGCATGGCCATACCGAGTATTCCGCGGTATATCCAGTATATGGGTGTTGAGTCGATTTGTCTTGAACTTAAGAAATAAAGGTTGGCGTTCTTAGGCATCCGCCACTTCAATCAGACTGTAAGATGGAGAAATGGTCGTATTTAATGAATTTTGCGATGTTGGCCATTGGCTGGATCCCCAGCTCATATTTAGCTAAGGTTTCGGGGCGGCGTTGAGGTTTCTTTAATGAAAGTTTGCGCGCCATGAATTGTGGTCGTACGGGGAGGAGAGGCAAGAGAAAAGACGAGGAAGGGTGAGTGGGTTCGTCAGCCCCTTCCGTAAAGTGCATTGTATCATATTCTTACTATCGTTCTCCTCGGATTGATAGAGCACTTGCCTAATCTATGAAAAGTTTGAGTTCGTCTTCTGTTTGTGGCGTAAGAAATGCATGTTGGGCAGCAGTATGTAAATCGCGCCAGATTTGATTAATTGTCGTGTCTTCTTTCACAGCTTGCATACCGATGACTCTGAAAAAAGTGTTTGCACTAGCTAAAATGGTAGTGACGACTTTTTTAGAACATAAGGAAAAGGACTGCTGTTCTTTGGCCGACAAAGGTTCTCCGCGAGTATGTTTATTCCAAGCATCGTTGAGCTGTTGATAAAATAATGACTCCGCCTCAAAGAATTGCTGGCTTTCTCGCTTCTTTAAATCTTCAACGAATGCCAATCGCTCCGTGTTCCACGAAGATGTTTTCTCCTGAAGAATGTTGTCCACCTCTTGGAAAAAATGTTTTCCAATACCTAAAACGATCGACGTAAATGATGCTTCTGAAAACATAAGAAATGGAAAATCGTATATTTTATCTCCGACATCGAATTGCTTTTTAAAGATAGAAAAAGTCCGCTCTTCCGGTACGAATTGGTCTTTGACGCGAATGGTGTGACTGCTCGTCGCTTTTAAGCCAATGGCGTTCCAATCTTCGATGACGTCAACTTGCTCGCGTTCAAAAATAAAAGAAAGAAATGTTGGCTGTGCTTGACTAGGTTCTACTTTACATGTGGCTGTAAAAATAGAAGCATATTGTGCGCCACTACAGTAGAGCCATTCCCCATTGACGATGTACCCGTCGTCTACTTTTTGTGCTGTACCAGCAGGGAAACCACTTCCTGCGATGACGGCTTCTTTCGGGGTATAGTAAGTCTTTGCGGCTTCTTCTGTAAAGTTTGGGGCAAACATGCCCCCGCCCGAGCCGATTGTAACTAGCCAGCCAAACGAGCCATTAATGCTTGAGGCGATTTGAAACGTACGAATGGCTTCTGGCAACGATCGCATAGCGCCGCCTAGCGTTTCAGGAACGATTAATTTAAATAGCTTTCTCTCTTGCATAAATGACAGTACGGCGTCATTGACTGTTTTTGTCTGCTCACTGTCTGCCATGTTTGAACGGATCCAAGAGATGTCTTTATTTGTAAATGTCAATGTTATCCATCCTTTTGTGTTTGTTTTTAGTATAGCATGTCTTAAGAGGTTGATATAGAGTGTGCAAAAGTAAAGTGACTACCGCACAAAAAAACAGCGGCAGCCTGATAAAACGGCCGGCGCTTTTTTTGCCATTATTTTATTCTCCAAGCAAGTAGTCCATGATTTAAGTTGCGGCAGGTTTTAAACGCTTGTTCAGGTGCTGCGTATTGTTCACCCCAAGTGATTAAATAGCGGAATTCGTAAAAACCGCCGAGCGTTGGAGCGAAGTTTGTTTCCCAATAGTTGCTCATCGTCCAAGCATATAAGTGGGCTGGTTCATCGTTAAGCCGTGGATGATCGTTTAATAACCGAGTCTCATACGCTAACGAACCGATTTGAATTAATGGTGTGTCTGGCATGGCGATTACGATGCCTTCATTCCCGGTCGTATAATAAACCCCTTCATCGACACAATAGTAATCAGCAAGTGAGCCCGGCAATTGATCGAAGCGAGGGCGGAGGAGGGCTTCTCCTTTATCAATCCACAGCTGTTTCTGCTTGTCTTTTAAGTCACTGCCAAAAGGCAAGGAAACATACAGGTTTTCGGGATCCCATACACTGTCTTTATGCAAACGTACAGCAACATCGACACGCGGGCGGTCTGCATATAATGTAAGGAGTAAGCTGTAATGACTGCAGCCAGCGACTTCATAAATGAGCTGAACCTTGCCGAATAATTGTCCTGATTCGATCACTTTTGCCTCGACGAGTGTTCCTTCAGAGATCATTGCATCAGGGCCTTTACGGTTTCGCCCCATTTTTCGGCGAACATCCATCTGATTCGTACCCTCTGCTTTTGTTACATCATACACGGGTGTAAATGCGTTATGGTTACGGTCGGCGCGCAGCATGTTCTGTGTTGTTTTTTTATTTAGCCATTCTGTAATGCCATCACCCTTTTTCCAGGCAATTCGTACATATGGTGTTTCGGCATAGGTCGGTGTGATGAGAACATCCTCTGTTTCAAGAGGCATCATATCCATCATCCGATCTGACCCGACGTAGTCCTTTTGG
Organism: Litoribacterium kuwaitense; assembly: GCF_011058155.1. Classification (NCBI taxonomy): domain Bacteria; kingdom Bacillati; phylum Bacillota; class Bacilli; order Caryophanales; family Bacillaceae; genus Litoribacterium; species Litoribacterium kuwaitense. The sequence continues at coordinate 46,754 of NZ_JAALFC010000009.1, forward strand.
AAGGCTGTTGTTGGTTGTAAAGAGTTCGTCGGAAGAATGCGAACGGTCCGCGTTTCGTTCGGTTGAAGAGCCATTGGTATTCGTACGATGACCCCTCGTGGCGCTACGGTCATTTGCGCTGGATAGACTGATTCGTCCTGCTCATCGACGACATGAAAGCCATCTTTGATCAATTGCAGGTGCCATCCCTCCATAATAAGGTGGGCATGATCAGATTGGTGATTGTCGTATGGGTTATGAACTTTGAAACGCATTGGCCGATCCGGGGAAAGCAAAGCATCCCCTTTTGCTTCTAAGATATCGTATAAAGCCGTATGTGCGAGTTTGCTCGCATTCGCAGCATAGGCTTCTTTACGAACGCCAAGTTCTTGAACGAACGGATTCCAAGGCTCACTGACCGAGGAATGATATCCCCACGTATGTTCAGCGAATAAGGCCAGCTCGTATTCCATATCTTCAATGCGCTTTTGTGAAACGATATGACGGTAAGGATCCATCTTTTTCACTTTTTCGTAGACACGCTGAGCTTCTCGATACACTTGGACATGCTTTGGTGTCGAAATGGCGCCATCAGTCCACCAATCAGGCCAATCACCACGATAGACTGGAATGGCATCTGGGTAAGCTTCGTCATATTCACGTAGTGCGTTGAAGAAATCCTCTAGCGTTGCAGGCACGATCGTGATCTCGTCTCCATTTTTCTCGTTCCAGGCATTGATAAATTCCATCATTCGTGGGTTTGGCGAGCCATTATCCGTTGGAAGACCAGACGCCATAACCGGTACAAATGGAAATTCAAAACCGTCGGCCGCGAGACGAGCAAAATAACGCTTCATCCGAATTTCAGCCATATCAAATGTGACACCATTTCTAGTATCTAGTTCATCCTTAATTGTATAAGAACCGCCCAATCCAGGAATGAGCCCGAGGTCATTTCCAAACATGTAGTGTTCACCATTCCAAGTCAAAATGCGATCGCCATGCGGCGTTTCCCACCAGAATGGCGTTTGTTTTTCCACAATGGATACATGGAATGATGTGTGTGTATGCAGGTCATGATGTTTTTTATGCCGGCACTGGCCAATACTTGACTATATCCCCAGCCGAAACCAGTGATATCAGCAGTCATAGCACAGCGAACCGGGGCATTCACGCTTTCACCATAATCAGTAATACGCTTCGTCATCGCTTCTAATAGTTCTTTTCCTATTAACTCGCCAAAGTTTAAGTAGGTGCCGGAAAGACCGATATCACCTCGTTGAATGGCTTCTTTAAGCTGCTGTTTTTCTTGCGCTGATGCTTTCTTTAAAAAGGATTCAACGGGCCAGAACGTTTCACAGACCCATTTATACCCTGTCCATTCAGGGCGGCGACCGGACTGAATGTCATCAACAACTTGAAGTGCTTGGCGAATATAATCGACGTGGTATTGCTCGATCTTTTCCTGCCTTTCGGTATAACCTACATCGGTGTGAGAATGCTGAATGACAAATATTTTTTTAGGTGTTGTGGTCAAGTTGGTTCTCGCTCCTTTTCTTATGTGAAGGCTTTACCTTATTGATTAAGAAGTGAACCTCAGCTTAAAGCGAGAGAGCGCATCTCCTTCGTACCATGCCGGGAAGTTCGTTCCCCAAACGTTATTATGCAAATTGACATGTATCCCGCCAGTTAGCGACGCAAAAGAATGGTCGAATTGGAGTAGCCTTCTTTCGCCAGGACAGACGATGGCCGTGTCTAGCATCTCAATGGCAACTTCGCCATCCGCGCCTCGGTAATCCACCCCTTGATTGACGGCGTGCATATTGCGGTTTCCGCCTTTAACGACTTCGAGAGGAGAGACAGCTTGTCCGAGTTTATCAAGCTTCCAAAGGTTACAATTGTCTACGACAGGGTTAAACGTGAGCCAAGAAGCTTCCGGCAAGCGGTGGGCATCTTTACCAAACCATTTACATGTCATCTCAACGGTTGTCGTAGCCGCTGGAAATGTGTATTCAATCTCAACTTCTCGAGGTGCCCCCATCTGTCCATAAGCCTTTTCTGGAAACGAGACTTTGGCTACGACGATATCGTTCTCCGCAGTCGATGAGTGAGTCAGAGACACGAGCTTCGGTGTGAAGGATTGGCGCTCCACCCAATCGTTCGTTAAGTCCATTCCCGGCTTACCAAAATCACCGACGACCCAAAAATGAGTTTGCCCCCAATGCCTATGGTATTCACGGTACCAACGGTCATAATCCTCCTGTGCATAAGTATCATATATAAATTGACCAAGCCGGTTTTTGTCGCTAGCCCAGTTCTTTCCGTTTTTATCTTGTAAACCAATGATTGAACCGTCTTCGGCAAAGGTAACTTGGAAGAGACCTAAAGTATACGTTTGCTGACTGACAAGGTCTTTCGCATGCTCTATCTTCGCTTTTTTCGGTTGCAAGGCTTCGAGGGCAGCCTCTGCTTCTTGCTTTCGGTCACCTTGAAGAGCATTGACGGCTTTTGTTAAGTGATCTCGTTGGTCTTGCCACGACTTTTCCATGATCTGAAAGGAACGTGATTCAAGCTTTGCTTGTGCTTCCTCACCAAACATCTCGTTGATTTCTGCCCGTGAGTTTTCTTCGAGAAAACGATAAATCATTGGGTTTGCGCTGACATCGGTCTTGCCACGTCTGCGAGCTGCTTGGAAATCATCTTTGTCGTAATGTGCATAATCGGCTAAGTATCTCTTAATATCCACACCCCAAGTGTGCTCCGGGATCATCATAAGTTCATCGCAAAAGGCAACATATTCTTCATCTGAAGGGGAGAGGGATCCTTCCTGAAGCCATTTTGATTTTAAGCGTAGCAAAGCACGGTACGCTGCCAGCTTATAAGGATCTGTTGATGTACCATGAATCCACGTGTCTCCGATTTCTTCCTCGACGACAGGCAATGAATCTTTTATTGCCCAAACTTTTTCTGCATATTGATCCATCGTCGATGCTGCAATGTCTGCATTTGGATAAGCTTTGCGTAGACGATTAAATTCATCTTCAATCTGCTTTACCGAAGAAGGGCCGTGGTTGTCATGTGTATGGGCAAAGTATAGTACGTCCTCAAGACCTTCGACTTGTAAAGAGTCACCGTAATCATTGCTATATTGAACGACGATTTCAGAACCGTCCTGATTTCTCCATAAGAATAATTCTGGGACGTGAGGGACGTGACTAGAGGGGTTGACACCGATATGTAGATATTTAATGCCAGCCTTAGCCAAATGGGTAACCATTGACCGCGTATGTCCTGGTACGTCAGTCATTTTGGCAGCAATGGTTTGTCTGCCAAAGCGTTGATCTAATGTTTTAGATATATTTAAGCTATAGTCTAACAGCTCGGGGTCTAACAGCTCTGTATGGAATGTAAATGGAAGCGCATGCCAGGCTAAATGACCTTTTTCAATGGCTTGTACAATGGCTGCTTTTTCGTCTTCTTTCCCGTGCTTCAAGGCATAGTCGATCAGCCATGAACCGGTTGACCAAATAAATGCATCGCTATGCGAGTGTTCTGCAAAGTGTTCAGCTGCCTCAATGGCTTTCGGGAAAAAGTCTGTCATATAACGCTGAATGACATTTTGCTCAAGGTCAGTATAGCCAATATCAAGATGTGTTTTAAAAACGACATGAATTCGCTTAGGATCGTGTGTCAAGCTTCTCACCTCTATAGTTTTTGTTTCTTAAACTTTAAACGAATCTTCGTGCAATTGCTACTATGTTTATTGCAAATAGAATTAGAAACATATTTAACATTTCAGAAAGTTTTTCTGCGAGATATAGGAGGGGACCAGAAGAAAAAACAGCATGAGGCACTGATCCCCATGCTGTTCATTAAATACAAAGACTTACTCAGGTTTTACTAAGATTTTTACTTGACTCTTATCAGCGACAAGCTGCTCAAAGCCTTCTTCAACAACTTGATCCAATTCAATCTTTTTCGTAATCAGTTTCTCGCCACTGAAATATCCTTGTTTCATGAGTTCCATGACAGCAGGATAGACGTTACGGTAGCCGATCACGCCTTTTACAGTACGTTCTTTAATAACGATGTCATTTGGCTGTAGTGGCGCATCGGATTCCCAAATACTTACAATGACAGCTTCGCCGCCTGTATGTGTGCTATTAATCGTCTGTTTTAATACGGCTGGGATGCCTGTCACTTCGAAAGCAACGTCTACGCCGTCATTCGTTAAACGGTGGATTTCTTCAACCGGATCAACTTCAGATGGATCGATGACATGTGCGCCAAGTTCTTCAGCCAGAGCTTTACGAGAGTCCGAAAGCTCGACAGCAAAGATTTTTGAAGCGCCTCCAGCTTTTAAGGCTTCAATGACGAGCAAACCGATTGGACCCGCGCCGAAAACGACTGCTGTGTCACCAGCCTTTAAGGAGCTTACGCGAACAGAATGAAGCGCGACGGCTGCAGGTTCAACGAGCGCGCCTTGCTCATAAGATAATTCATCAGGAAGTTTGTGAACCATGTGATCACCAACGACTGTGAATTCTGAGAAACCACCGCCGCCACCTGATAAACCGTGAAAGCCGAGATACGGGCTTAAGTTATACTTTTCTTCTTTATATTCACCATCTGCATAAGGGGCTAATAATGGTTCAATTGCGACTCTGTCTCCAACGTTGACTCTTGTAACATCTTCCCCGACTGCGACAACTTCCCCAGCGAATTCGTGCCCCATAATGACAGGAGCGATATCTTTACTGATTGGATGAGGCTCTTTCGTAGGAATAAAAATAGGTCCTGCTAAATATTCGTGTAAATCACTACCGCAAATGCCACACCATTTGACTTTGACTTTCACATCACGGCTTGATACGACGTTTGGTTCGTTAACCTCTTCAACTCTTAAGTCTTTTGCTGCATGCCATACAGCTGCTTTCATTTACATTACCTCCTAAGAGATCATTAAGTGAGTTTTTTTCCTACATCTCTATTGTAACACTTTTATAGTAGAAAAGTATTATTTGCGTAATTGAATAACGATTATTTTTGATAAAACAAGCACTTTTACACAAAGATTTTTTAAATGTATGTTGAGAGTTTGGAGAAATTTGAAAAGTGTGTATATACAGAGAAGGGAATACCGTTTTTTGTTATTGTAGAAAAATTTCACGGGGATTCACTTGTTTAAACAGTGAATCCCCGTAAAGTGTGAGCAAGCTAACGAGACTTGAACAAAGAGGACCTTAGTATCAATGAGAACCTTCCATGAGCGCTAAAATCGCATCCTCCTGTTTGTTGATCTCGTTGTTATATTGCTTAGCTTCTTTAAAAGCTTCCTCTAACGTGCCACAAAAAGTGATACGTCCATTTGTTAGAATGGCAAAGCGATCACAGACCGTCAAAATTTCGTGCATATCGTGCGTTGTGTAAATCACAGTGAGTCCTTCCATCGCTTTCTCGCGCAACAAACGATTGATCTCATTCTTTGACGGCAGATCGATGCCGACCGTTGGCTCATCTAGTAAAACCACGGCAGGATGGTGGAGAAAAGCGATAGCCATATTCAATTTTCGTTTCATTCCACCTGATAATGTTCGAACTTTTTTTGTGAGCAGGTGATTAAGCCCGAATTCGGACGCTATTTGGGATACTTGCTCTTTTTTTAACAATGAGCCGGAGAGCCTTTGCCAAATTTTCAGGTTTTCTAGTACGCTCAAGTTTTGCCAAACGGCGATATCTTGAGGGACAAAGCCTAAACGGCTTCGCGCCTTTTTAGGGTCAATAGAAAGATCGATGCCATCAATCAATATGTGTCCATGATCTAATGGTTTTAACGTAGCAAGGGCGGAGAGTAGTGTTGACTTTCCAGCTCCATTTGGTCCAAGAAGACCAAACATTTCTCCTTGTTGAACGGTAAAAGAAACGTCTTGAATGATCGATTTGTGCTGAATGCTACACGATACGTGTTGAACGTCAATCACGTCAATCGCCTCGCTTTCCAATGAATTGCTGTGCTCAAACCTACAATGACGACAATCCAAACAGCGATCGGCAACAATTCTTTGTTAAAAATGCCTGCAAATGCTTGGATATATTCAGGAGAAGAACTTGGCAGCAGGACACCACTCGCCCAGATAAAGCCTATTGCAGTTCCAAAGGAAGCGAGCCAATAGCTCCCTTTAAAAGAACAGCAAAGACCGAGAAGTATGACAAATAAAAAGAGACTCGTAACGTAGATCAGGCAGGAGACAATTGTCCATAACAGCGAGATAGACTCTTGTTGAAAGTAGATGAGCAGCCCACCAATCACAGCATTACCTAAATGAAGCAACATCCAAAAGCTCCCTTTTTGCCGTAAGTAGTACGCGGCTCCTTTCATCGTCGTATTCATTCGCTGTAACAGTGTACGCTCCGAAAGTACCCAAGCTAGGGAAGCTGTAGAAATCATCCATGTGAACAATGTCCAAAACCCTTTGTATGGAGTGAAAAGGCTGATTTCCGTCGCTGAAGCATCTTCACCATACACCGTTTGAAAATCGATGGTCATTAAAGGGCCCGGCTCCCACTGGTCTTCCACATCATCATACGCTGCCTGCCAAAGTCGCGCTTCGTCCGTCACCTGATCAGAAAGGAGTTCGACAACTTGATTGGCTGTTTGGTGGCTAAAAATGAGACGCGCCAATTCTCCGCCAATCACTTCTCGAAGAATGCCGTCAGCAAATGTTGCTGGTGTCTCGACGAGTGTCAAAATCCCATCCGTATCCCCAGTATAAATTCGATGCGACAGGTCTTTTGGTAAAATGATTCCAGCATCTCCGGTTTGTGCAGCTAAAAGGTCTTCCATAGCGTCGTCTTGAGCAAGCATAGATACATCAATGAGCTCATTTTTCTGTATTCGCTCCTGCAAGAGAAGTGCTAATTCATCATCGTCTTCAGACATGTCCTGCCAAAGCAATGGAATCGCTGTCTCAGTTTCAGCAGCTGTCAAAAAAGGCGCTGTCCATAGTGTAAGCAAAAGCGGGAGGATAAGAATAGAAAGAGCCATTGGCCATGAGCGCTTGCTAAATGCCGTGATGAACGTTTTCATTCTCGTCCTCCTAACGATAATTGCCTACGCCCTGTGACTACGGTCAGGATTGCATAAGAGATCGAAAGTGTAAGCCCCCAAGACAAAATGCTTACCGATAAAAATGTTTCGTCGTTTTGGCTGGCGTGCATAAACGAAAGGATATGGGATGTGACCAGTCCTTGAGAAACCCACTCCAACCAATCTGGTAAAAAAGAAACGGGCAACAGAAACCCTGAAGCAATGAGGGAAATGATGACCCACCCGGTACCGACAGACACGTAAAGTGAATCTGAAAAGAGCAATTTTAAACATGCAAACCATAACGTTAATACAACTGGTCCCAAAAGAGCCGCTCCTAGAGAAAGTGGAAGGTGAGCTACTTGAGTTACGAATCCCCATAAAATGAATCCAGCAATCACATTGAACAAGAGAGCCACGAACAGTCGACAAAGTGTCTCCATCCAAAAGGGCGTATTCATGAGCCGTAAGCGCAGAGATAAACCAGAGGAGTGTGTTTTTTGTAATAAAAAAAACGTACCAAAAGCCCAGCTTAACCAGACAAGGGCGATGACCGAAAAGCTGTAATATGTCTTTGGTTCGGATAAGTACAGTGGATCGTATGATTCTTTTTGGAACCATTGTCCGCGGTTAATCACTGCTGCCCCATAGCTAAACACATTTTGCTGAAACACTTGCTGAATCTGCTCTCGAGGGGCTCCATACTCAGTTAAAAATGAATGAGTTGTATTAATGGCACTTTGTGCGGCAGAAATGTATGATGTCGCCGATTCCATAATGTAACGAATAACTGCTACTTCGAGTGGGTAATCTGCATGACCGGTCACTTCCACTGGCGTGTTCATTCCTCGCGACACATCGTTACCAAAACCTACTGGTAAACGAATGACAGCTGCTACTTCTTCAGAAGCAAGCATATTTGCTGCTTTTGCTTGATCTACTTTAGTGATGTTCACGATGTCATCTAACGCTTCATTTGCAAATAATTGTTTAATCGCCAAGCGTGTTTCTAATGAATCATCCTCATCTACTAATGCTGTCTTGACCTGAAAGTCATGATCAGAAGCGAAAAAGCTTGCGGCAAACAAAAGCACTCCCACAAAAAAGAAGGGTGGCACCAGAGCTAGTGCCACCCAAGCTAATGGATGAGAGCGCAACGTAGACAATTCCAACCAACTAAGTGAAAGGAGTCGTCTCATGTTGCAAGTCACCCCTTTTTAAAATGCACTCATTCCACCCATGAATTGTTCTAGGAACAAGCCTGCATTTGTTTGCATTTCAATCATGATCTGTTGAAACTCTTCATCAGACAGTTCAGCAACGTTTGTTCCTTGGGTTGGATCTGGCAGCCCGATGTCTTCGGTAAATTCGGTGTTAATGTCCATTAGGAGACCGAGCGTCATGCCAGGCATGATGAAATCAGCGTTAAAGTTCAAGTCTATTTTTTCGTTGACAGTGCCTGCTTTTTTATCAAAGTTGAACGTGTGATCAAGACTTAATGTAACCGGATCACCTGTCGTTGGATCATTGAATGTCAGTGTATACGTGTTAGGCGCATCATCAGCTTCAGGGTACGATCCATCCAATTGTGCGGACATATCACCAGTAGCAGCGTCTTTTAATGTAATGGTTGTTGTTTCTTCATAACCATTTTCAGTAGCTGCGCCTTCTGTTTCAAGCTTTAAACCATTCTCATCATTAACGGTCATATCAACAAGGTGATATGTTGCGTCTTTACCAGTTTCGATGTTTTGCGTATGAAGTACCATCGACTCTGTGTCATCAGAGAGTTCAATGTGACGATCAACGATGTTCTCGTCATTTACTTTAATCGTGTATGTGAGACCAGGCGCTGCTGGAGACTCCTCTAAGTCAGTAATCATCTCATCAATAGATGTTTCCCAGTCATTCAGTACTTCTTCAGTTGGGATCATCATACCAGCCATTTCTGGGTCAAAACCTTCTAGTTGACCTTGCTGAATGATCACTTCATTAGCATGTTCCATTTGGCGCTCGATCATAGCTTTCACTTTTTCATCGTCTCTCATTTTCTCGAGGTAGCCGACGAACAACGGTTTTACTTCTTCAGGCGTAAGATTTAACGTAACTTCCTTCACATCCATGGATGTACCAGCATGCTCGAATTTCACGTTTTCTTTCATTGTAAATTGCTCTTCTTTCAACTGCTCGTAAAAATAATCTTTACCGTAGCTCTTAAGGATATGATCCCATTCTTCATCAGTTGGTAAAAATTCTCTGTAGTCGGTCATCAAATAGCTAGCTACATTTAATTGTTCTGGTCCGCTGTATGTTGGATCAAGCTTCGTCATAAATTCTCCGAATTGATCATTCGGTACGTACAAATACTCTTCGTAAAAGTCAGGCACGCTGATACCTATAATATCAGCAGTCTGTGTAAATTCACCACTGAATAGAGGAGAATCACCCATAAGAACTTCTAAATTACCATATAGCTCTTCCGCTTCATAATTCTGTCCCATGTTGATTTGTAATGATGCAGAATCGAGCATGGCTTTTGCCATCTGCACGTCAGGACTGTTTGCCATTTCACCGCTCGCTTCAACTGATCCAGAAATACCCATCGACATTTTCAAAGGTTCAGTGGACGATTTTTGTGAATATTTCACATAATCTCCAAAGCGCTCATTAAAGTCTTCTTTGAAATCCTCAAGCGCTTTACTTTCTGCTGTGAAAAATGCATTTTTCGGACTGTCACTACTTTGCATAGCTAACGTCAGCCCGACCGTTCCTAAAATCACGACGATTAATGCAACAGCGATCATCCATATTTTTGGTTTCTTAGAAGTACGCTGTGCACCGGGCTCTGTCGTAGCAGCGACTTCTTGCTGGATGATGCGTTCATCGGTTTTTTTACGTGATGTCAACTCAGTCACTCTCCTTGAAAGTTTTTACATATCTTTTTTAAGCACACTTTTCTTATCATACCTGAGGCAACCTCATCCGGCTAGATTTTTTAAAAAAACAGGGCTTTTTTCACAGGTTGCTATTTTTTTATTAAAGCAGGGTGAAAGAAAAATGCACGTTGTACTAGTTATACGGTACGAATGCGGAAAAGGTTTCATCGCCAATAAAAAACTTTTTATGAACGATGTTTCCTGAAGTGGCTTGGGGAGCAGTGATAATACTTGGAGAACTGAGTTGAAAATTGGCTTTGTGATGTGAATCCGACAGCATCGGAAATTTCCGCAATCGATTGTTCTGTGAACAGCAGGAGCTTAGCAGCCTGCTCCAAGCGAATGTGCTGCAGCTTCTCCATACAGGACATACCGACCTGTTCTTTAAACAAATGCCCTAAACGAGAAGGGGATAAACGCACTTTTTTTCCAAGACTTTCCAATGAATGTTTTTTGGCATAGGAGGAAGCAAATATTTCCAAAACTTCTTGGATCCGGCTGTCCAGCACTTTCTCTGAATCTTGTGTTTTGGCTTCTCCTAAAAGCAGTAAAATGTCAACGAGCGCATTTTGAGATAGTTCTTCATTAAAACGTTTTGTCAGCAGTTGCCGTTTAAACAACCGAAAAAACGCTGCTTCGACTTGTGATAGGAGTCTTTCATCCTGAATATGTGACAACTCAATGGCTTGGTTTGAAAAGATATGATAGAACCACGGCCGCCACGATTCTCTTTGCGAAAAATGACACCATAAAAAAGACCATGTCTTCCCTTGGGCTGTTTGATAAGCATGGCGAAAGCCAGGAGGAATCAAGATCGCCTGCGCTCTCGAAACGCTCTTCCACATGCCATCGATTTCAATTTCTCCTTCTCCCTCTAATGAAACGATCAGAAGCCAGTTTTTGGCACCGCTCGGTCGAAAGCAATGGTAGTCTTCATTTTTATTGACAAAATGCCCCGCAACGAGCTTGCTTGGGGGGGGTGGGGGCGCAATCTCGCGTTTTTTAACCATCGACGCACGACCTCCTTTTTCGTAAGAGAGGAATAGTTTGTATACGCTATCCAACACGATACACGAGCTACTTGATATTGGACCATTATGAGGATTCATCACTTGAATGTGTCTGTGCTTTATGTTTTTCTCGCACATGATCAAGCCATTCTATCGTCAGAACGATAAGGGCGACGCCAATAGCGAGCGCTAAGCTTGTGTTTTTGCTCATCCGAAGGAAATGACCAATGAAAAATAATCCAACGATTCTAGTAAGGGCTAGGAAGAAAACGCCTGCAATATTGTTTCCTATCATATATTCAGTAAGCACTTCACAGACATTGTCTACTGTATATAAATAAATAAATGCTGCGATCGTAAAAATCATGAGCTGATTAGAGGTTATCTGTAATGAAAAAACATGGTTGATGATGCTTGTCGCACCGAACAAGGTAAATATAATGAGTGCAAAAGCGACTAAAAAAACAAGAGCAAACAAAAAAGCACCACCAATGACGAGAAACAAATGATCTTTATCTTTGTGTTTTTGATTCTCTTTAAAGAAGAAAAGGAAGATCAAGCCAAATGCGATAATGAAAATAATGCTTAAGGTGACGACCAATGCCATTTCTACACACCCTCATTTGTAAATAACATGATACAGTGCCTTCAATTTCTCATTCTAACAGAAGTTTATCAAGGAGAGGAAGGCAAGTTTTTCAACATGAAGCGTTATTAATGAAGCTATCATTCCAGCCTTTATTTTTGTATGATGGTAAATGGTTTAATAGAAGAGTGGCGATTAAATTGAACGATGAACCGATCTCATTAGGCTTAGTTAAAACTTTACATGCGCAAATCATTTATTCATTGTTGATCTAGTAAAATGTTTGATCAAGGTGCCGCACGGTAATTCACAGCAGGAAAAACTTGCAAAAAAGTCCTGCTGAAGAAGCAATGAGAGAGCTGAAGCCTACTAGCTTTCTATTGTAAATAAACACCGTGCGAGCGAAAGCTAGTACTGATATGACCGTCTGAGAGAAATACATTGTTAGAATTATAAGATAAATACCTTTGTTTTGAAAAATAACAGAAAAAATGAAACATAGAAAAAGGGGACACAAATGATGTACGAATGGATCATCGGTGTGATTACTGTTGGAATGGTTTTAGGGGTTATCGATGCAATTCGCGGACATAAGTGGGGAATCGGACAAGCGTTTGAAAAGGGATTTCATGCGATGGGACCCCTCGCGCTTTCGATGATTGGCATGATCTCGCTTGCTCCAGTCATCGCTAGTATTTTGCGTCCGATCGTTACGCCTGTTTTGACAGCCGTTGGCGTAGACCCCTCGATATTTGCCACAGTTTTTTTAGCGATTGATATGGGAGGGTATTCTCTTGCTGAGGAGTTAGCCCTTTCCAGAGACGCTGCTCTGTTTTCCGGAGTGCTGCTCGGGACGATGCTCGGTCCAACACTAACGTTTACAATCCCAGTGGCACTCGGCTTAATTGCTAAAGAGGATCGCTCGTTTTTTAGCCTCGGTGTGCTTTGTGGTTTGATAACGATTCCACTCGGCTTGATTGTCGGGGGACTTAGTGCGGGATTTTCCTTGGTTTTTATCGTGCTCAATACGTGGCCGGTCATGGTCGGCAGCCTGTTTCTTGGCTTAGGGCTATGGCGCTGGCCAGAGCGTATCCTTCAATGGTTTCAATGGTTCTCAAAAGGTGTCACCATCGTGATTCTGATTGGGTTGGCGGCGGTGATCGTTGAAACATTGCTCGGGTGGGTCGTCATTCCTGGGTTAACGCCGTTCTCTGAAAGTGCCGTCATCGTTGGGCGTATCGCCATAGTGCTCGCCGGTGCCTTTCCGCTTGTATGGATGTTAGAGAAAGCTCTTTATCGATGGAATAAAGGTTCGGAGCAATGGCGAACGGGCCTGCTTGGCGTCATCACGAGCATGGCCCATGCGATTCCGATGTTCCAGTTTACAAAAAAGATGTCGCCAAGAGGAAAAGTCGTCAATTTTGCTTTTTGTGTCAGCGGTGCTTTCGTTCTTGGAGGACATCTCGGCTATACAGCAACGGTCGCTTCGGAGATGGTCGGCCCTATGGTGATTGGGAAGCTTGCTGCTGGAGTCACCGCTATCGTTTTAGCTTTTTATTGGCCAATGGCGGCTTCTGTTAAGCATTAAGATGGACACTTACTTGTTTGAATCACCGTCGTGTTCGAACGTAACCATCATTAAGCCAGCACGAACCACATCATAACGTTTACGGTAAAAACGGTGCTTTTCGTACAAGTGAACGGCTGGCGTATTTGCCAGTGCCGTGCTGACGGTAAGGGCATATTCTGGCGGGCACGCTTCAATCGTGTATCGGAGCAGCGCCTTAGCAATGCCTCTTCGGAAAAAGTCAGGATGAACGACGAGACGGCTAATGTTCCAAGTCGTGCGATTACAGCATTCGTAAGCAAGCATGCCTGCGAGCGTTTCTTCAACGATATAACCGAAGAATTGCTCATGAGATGTTTGTATGTCCTTAACCGTGTCGCGCAAGGCCGGGATGCCTTTAAAACCAATACGCACTTCTTCGATTTCATAGGCAGGTTGTTGTACGTGTAAAATACGTTGTGCAACAGCCTTTTTCGTATGGTCTAATCGTTGAATCATCGCCTGATGCTCCTCTTATGAATGAGAGATATGCTCAAGGGTTTGAATGAAAATCTCCTCAATATGCGTATCGTCTAACGAGTAATACACGGTTTTGCCAACCTTACGGCGTTTTACGATACGTAAGTTGCGCAAATAACGCAGTTGGTGGGAAATGGCCGATTGCCCCATATCTAATAGTACAGTTAGGTCATGAACACAAAGCTCCTGCTGCAATAACGCATGAATAATTCGCAGTCGCGTTGAATCACCAAAAGCCTTAAACCAATCTGCCATCTGTCCAGATGTTTCAATGTCTAACATTTTTTCTTTAATATGATTAAGGTTATCATCTGTACCTTCACAATGGCTTTCACATTCTGCTGGGGTTGGAGAAAACTCTTCCATGATAAGAACACCTTCTTTCTGATGGTTACACGATCAATTGCAAGGACAGTAAACTTCTTTAAGTATAATCGACTTCAGATAAAAACGGAATCATATCGATTGAGACCACTAAAAAAGTCTTGACCTTGTAGCACATCATTCATACAATAAGCATAATAAATGAATAAGTGTTCATGTATAGAGATTTAAATAAGGAGGCGCTACTGTGTCGACGAAAAAAGAGCTCGTCTTAGACGGGTTAGATTGTGCCCATTGTGCCCAAAAAATAGAGACGCGTATTCAACAAGTGGAAGGCGTTGAGCAATGTTCAGTCAATTTTGCCACTAAAACGCTGCGCATGAATATTGCCGATCATCATGCTGATCAAACCATCTCAGAAGCAACTCGTCAAGTGTTAGAGATCGAGCCGAAATTAAATATTCAGGAAAAAGCGAATCAGCGCTCACAAAAGGATGAACCACCATTTTGGCTGCGACCGATTTTTATTCGACTTGCGATCAGTCTTGTCTTGTTTGCCCTCGGTTTATTCACAGATCATAACGTCGTTTCATTTATATTTTATTTAAGCGCTTATCTGCTTGCCGGTGGAGATGTTTTATGGCGAGCTGTGAAAAACATCGGTCGCGGGCAAGTGTTTGATGAACATTTCTTAATGAGTATAGCAACGATCGGGGCGTTTATTATCGGTGAATATCCTGAAGGTGTCGCCGTCATGCTGTTTTATCAAGTTGGAGAAATGTTTCAAGGCATCGCCGTCAATCGTTCTCGAACATCCATTCAGAAATTAATGGATATTCGTCCTGACCAAGCACGGCTCATGAAGGAAAGTGGAATTGAGCTTGTATCACCTGAGGAAGTCGTCGTTGGAGATACAATTGTTGTCCGACCGGGTGAAAAAGTACCTTTGGATGGTCGCATCATTTCTGGAGAGTCTTCTTTGGATACTTCTGCTTTAACGGGTGAATCTGTCCATCGGCCGGTAGAACAAGGGATGGAAGTGTTGAGTGGCTCTATTAACCAAAATGGGCTGTTAACGATCGAAGTCACGCAGCCGTTTGAAGAATCGACAGTGTCTAAAATTTTGGCACTTGTTGAAGATGCCGGAAACAAGAAAGCACCTACCGAGCATTTAATGACTCGTATAGCCAAGTACTATACACCGGCGGTTGTGTTATTTGCGATTGTGTTAGCAACAGTCCCGCCGCTCGTGCTCAACGAACCGTTTACAGACTGGATTTATCGCGCCCTCGTCTTCCTCGTTATTTCTTGCCCTTGTGCCCTCGTCGTTTCTATTCCGATGAGCTTTTTCGGTGGCATTGGAGCTGCGTCACGCACTGGTGTACTCGTCAAGGGAGGAAATTACCTGGAAGCCTTAAACCATGTCAAGACGGTCGTCTTCGATAAAACAGGGACATTAACCGTCGGCCGGTTTGAGGTGGCATCTGTCAATGCGGCACAAGGCTGGGATCAGGAAAAAGTTCTTGAACTGGCAGCCCTTGTTGAGGCAAATTCAACGCACCCCATTGCTGTCTCGATTACACGCGCTTATGGCAAGCCAGTTGATGAGGATGCTTTAGAGGCGTATGAAGAGGTTCCTGGCCGTGGTGTAAGAGCGGTATATGGAGAGAAAACATTACTCGTAGGAAATCGCTCATTCATGGAGCAAAATGATATTTCTGCGCCCGAGGAAAATCATGACGGGACCTCTGTCTATGTTGCGTTCGGAGGAGACTACATTGGACATATAAGTTTATCAGATGTTGTCAAAAAAGATTCAAGCCGTACGTTGAAAGAATTAACATCACTTGGCGTTGAACGGACGGTGATGCTTACTGGCGACCGTCGCCACGTCGCACATGCGATCGGTAAAGTACTTGGCATGAAAGAAGTGCACGCTGAACTCCTGCCGCATGATAAAGTAGAGCGGATGGAGAATATTCTTGAGACGAACACTTCAGGAAAAGTGATGTTTGTTGGGGATGGCATCAATGACACACCAGTACTTGCCCGTGCTGATATTGGTGTAGCGATGGGAGGCGCGGGGTCAGACGCCGCAATTGAAGCGGCGGATATGGTCATTATGAATGACAATCCACATTCGATCATCCACGCGATGCGAATTGCCCGGCAAACCCGCCGTATCGTCTGGCAGAACGTCTGGTTTACGATGGGCGTAAAGGCAATCTTTTTAATCCTCGGGGCAGCCGGTATTGCAACGATGTGGGAAGCCGTGTTTTCTGATGTTGGCGTCACCATTCTCGCTGTGTTGAATGCGATGCGTATTTTAAAGAACAAAGGTGACTTAGAATAAAGACAATGAAGAGGGATCCAGCCTGTCAACAACGCTTTCATCCGTCGTCCGCAGGCTCGCTCTTCCTCTCATGAACTTGAGATCAAATCGAGTCAGTGCTTCTTTTGCCCTTAGGTGACAAGCGTTTTCAAAACAACTGGGCGATAAAAAGTGAAGAGAAAGGTGCTCTAAGAAGAGGGGAGATTCCGATCCCCCTCTTTTTTGTGTTTCAAATAAAAGGAATATTTAAGGATAGAAGCGAAGAAAAACGATATATTGGCAAGGCGGCAATTGATTCTTGTGATGACATCAAAAGTTCCTTTCGTACTTTATAAGGCTTGCTGAAAATTGAAGCCTCTCTAGGGTAGGCAGTTTTTAAATCCGGCTAAAAAACAGGTGATGTACCGAAAAGGAGGCAGAAACATGCGTACGACAGAAGAAATGATGCGCTTGATCATTGGGACTGCTAAGGATGATACTCGCGTGCGGGCAGTGATGATGAACGGTTCAAGGGTAAACCCAAACGCACCAAACGATCGGTTTCAAGACTATGACATTGTTTATTTCGTCACTGACCTTTCGTCATTTACGCAAAATCATAGATGGGTGGACCGCTTTGGAGAACGTGTTATCATGCAAATGCCCGATGCGTTTGATTTATATGAAACAGATGTAGCACCAGACGATCGCTTTGCGTATTTAATGCAGTTTACAGACGGAAATCGAATTGATTTAACATTGCGTCATGTCACTGATGCCCAAGCTGTGCTGGCGTCAGATTCTTTGCGCGAGGTGCTGCTTGATAAGGACGGTTTGTTTCCTGATGACCTTCCACCATCAAATGATCGAGATTATCATATTCAAAAGCCAAGTGAGGAGAGGTTTCTTGCGTGCTGCAATGAGTTTTTTTGGGTGAGTACATATGTTGCTAAAGGCTTGTGGCGGCAAGAACTGTCATTTGCGAAGGCAGCAATGGAGGGACCCGTCCGCAAAATGCTCATTTTGCTGTTGGAGTGGTCAGCTGCAAAAGAACATCAATTTGCGGTAAGTGTCGGAAAGGATGGGAAATGGCTGCAGCATTTTCTCAATAAGGATATTTGGGAGACGTTCGTTGCAACGTATCCGGACGGTTCGTATACACATATGTGGAATGCCTTGGAGGAGATGTTTACGCTCTTCAGGAAAGTGGGGAGGGAGGTCGCCGAAGATCTAGGCTACACATACCCGCTTGCAGAGGATGAACGGGTCGTTCAGTATGTAGCACAGGTGAGAGCCTCTGCACATAAAACAGAAGAACATTAAAAGAAAGCGCATCATAAGCAAGATGCAACGTTCGTTTTTATCTATTTTTTAAAAGAGTGCAGAGAAATTCTAGAGTGACTTTCTCTGCACTTTTTTCGTACGAATAGACGTAGTACATACTTAAAATAGCTTCTTTATCATTTTGAGCATACGTGGTCCGCGCTTATATCTTCCCGGCACTTCGAATCGTGTCGACTGCTTGACGATACTTTTGTAGTGAGAAAATGTGTCAAAGCTATACTTTCCATGATATTGCCCTGTCCCACTGGAACCAATGCCGCCAAAAGGAAGCTCTGGTGAGGTTAGGTGAAGAATGGTGTCATTAATACAGCCACCACCAAATGAAATGTCGTGAATGAATTCTTTTTGGAGGGACGCTGTCTCCGTAAATAGATAGGCGGCCAATGGGTTAGGGTGCTTGTTCACTTGTGCCTTCACTTGTGTAAATGATCTGTATTGAAGAACTGGCAAAATAGGACCGAAAATTTCTTCTTCCATGATCCGGGCGTTGGAAGGAAGGTTCGTAAGAATGGTTGGCGCAAAGAAACGGCGGCTTCGGTCATGCTCACCTCCAAAGGCAATCGTCCCTTCATCTAAAAAAGAGACCATCCGATCAAAGTGTTTATCATGTACGAGTTTGGGATATTCGAAACCTTCTTTATCAATATGCTTCATCTGCTTTTGAAAGCTTTGCTTTAGCGCATCCAAAAGAGAGGTGTAGACATCTTCGTGGACCATAATGTAATCAGGGGCAACACACGTTTGCCCAGCATTTAACACTTTTCCCCACGCAATTCGGTCCGCTGTCTTCTTCATATCAGCATCTTTATGAACGATGGCAGGGCTTTTTCCACCGAGCTCAAGCGTGTGTGGAATGAGTTGTTTTGCTGCTGCCGCCATCACTTTTTTTCCGATAGCCGGACTCCCGGTAAAAAAGAGGTAGTCAAACGGAGCTTCTAGCAAAGCTTCCGCTGTGTGAACGTCACCTTGAACGACAGCTACGTAGCTTTCCGGGAAAGTCCGCGTAAGAAGCCAATGAAGCAGATGCGACGTTCGCGGTGTCATCTCAGAAGGCTTAACGACTGCACAATTTCCAGCTGCTATTGCTCCGATGAGTGGTGCGATGGCTAGCTGAAAAGGGTAATTCCAAGGGGCGAGAATAAGCACACTCCCATATGGCTGTGGATAAATCGTTCCTTTGCCGCCAGGAAGAAGAGGGCGGCTGTCAAGTGATTTTGGTTCACACCACTTTTTCAAGTGCTTTAACGTAAAATCGATTTCTTTGTAAAGGTAGCCAATCTCGGTCATAAACGCTTCTGAGTGTGACTTATGTAAATCGCCATGAAGCGCTTCAAGAATGGCCTCTTCATTATCTGAAATCGCTTGTCGCAACGCCATCAACTGTTTTTTTCGTTCTTTAACTGGGCGCGTATGCCCGGTTGAGAAATACGTTTGCTGGCTCAATACTAAGTCTGTATACATACTCATCTGTCATCACCTCATCCGATACTACTTCCACTATACCCGATTTTAGCAATGATTCATCGTATTTTGCATCTAAAGGAAACTACATGTCAGAATTTATTTAAGAGAAGCCGCTGATTTTGGTATTGCCACCGAATATCAAGTACGCTCTATCGAGGTTCAAAGAAATAACCAAAACCAAATTAAAAAAGCGATGAGCAAGCGGTAATAAGCAAAAGGCGCCAATTTAATGCGGTGAATAATCGAAAGAAAGAAGCGTATGCAAATGAGCGAGCAGAAAAATGCACTGATAAACCCGGTCGTCATAAACGGCATTGTTTCCCAAGTAAAGTAAGACCAGTTTTTAAACAGCGACAAGCCACTCGCCCCTGCTAGAATAGGGACTGCTAAGATGAAGGCATAATCAGAGGCCGCGCGATGGCTGAGGCCGACGAGAACACCTCCGGAAATGGTGACACCGGCTCGTGAGAAGCCTGGCCATAAAGCAAAGCATTGGAAAAGGCCGATGTACAAAGCTTGTCGATAGCTTAATTGATCAATTGTGACCGCTCCAGGCGCGTGTTTATTAAACCTGTCAGCTAAAAGTAAGAGGATGCTGCCAAGCACGAGTCCAACTAAAACGGTATCGATAGAAAAAAGCCGCTCGTCAATAAAGTCCTCTAGAAAAAACCGAGGACAGCCGCAGGGATGACGCCGATCACTACCTTTCCGAGTGTTAGCTTTGACGTTTTTTCTGTTTTTTTCCATGAAAAGCTAAACATCTCACGGAACCGTTCCTTAAAAACTAAAAGCACGGCCAAAATCGAACCTAGTTGAATGACAATTTTAAACGTATTGGCAACTTCTTGAGAAAAAAGTTCACTTGAATGAAGCAATAGGTCGTCTACGAGAACCATATGGCCTGTTGATGAAACTGGGGCAAATTCCGTAATTCCTTCAACGATGCCAAGAATGATCGCGACAAAGAGTTCCCACAACATGTACGCTCGTCCCCCTTTCCAATATGCTATGAAAAAAACGGACGAGACATCCCAAAAAATTCAATCCGATGAATAAAAGTTCAAGGTTTGAAAGTGAGAAGCGAGAGTGTGGTGGGTAGGTGTCGGACGAGGCTCGTCGATTTACACAAATGTCGTGACGGTTGTCCAAGCTACACTGATTCGTTCAATTTTTCATCGTTTGTGATAGAGAATGCGAAATGAATAAACACAGTATAGAAAAACGACGACAAGTCCAAAAAAGTCTTTGTCGTCGTTTTTTTAATTCTGATTATGCTAGCACGTGGCGTAAGAAGTGATCGACAAAACGATCTGCGTCAACTTCTAAGCATACATGAACTGAGCTTTCGGCGTTTTCTTCACCAAAAGTTTGTCCGTACGCCTCGCCCGATTCACCGACAGTCACATCCATTGGCACGGTTTTGACAAAGCTCGGATCGATGACAACACCGATCGCCAACGGGTCATGCAGTGAGCAGCCGCCGATGCCAGGATTGTTTCGTTCGTAAGCGGTGACGTAAAAGTCAACGATGTTTGCGAGTGTCTGCCCGATTTCTGATGCTGTGCGCCAATCTTCATATTGCGTTTTAGCAAGTAAAGTTTTCATCGTGACATCTAGCCCGACAAGTCGAATCGAGGCACCAGAAGAAAAGACGACATTTGCCGCTTTCGGGTCCGCATGAATATTGGCCTCAGCCAGAGGCGTAATATTTCCCGGATGGCGAACGGCACCACCCATCATGACAATTTCACGAATGTTAGTTACGAACGAAGGATCGGCTTCAATTGCGCGAGCAACATTTGTCATCGTACCGACCGCGACGAGCGTGATTTCCTTAGGGTGTTCAGCTGCCATCCGTATAAGGTAATCCACCGCCTCATCTTTTTGTACTTTTTGCGTGGAGGACGGAAGTGCGACGTCGCCAACCCCGTTTTCACCGTGAATTGCTGGTGCTCCATCTCGTGGATGACTGCCGTCGAAAGCTTTGTTTGTTCCGGCGTATACAGGAACATTGCGTGCCTCAAACAGTTCAAGTAAGTCGAGGGCGTTTTTCGTCGTCACGTCGACGTGGGCATTTCCAAAGCACGTCGTAAGCGCCAGTAGGTCAAGCTCTGGGTGATTTAAAGCGTAGGCGATCGCCATTGCATCATCAATACCAGGGTCACAATCTAAAATAATTTTTTTCATGATTTCATCTCGCTTTCTTTTCGTAAAAAAACGGTTAGTAGCTTAAGAACAATCCGATGACAGTAGCTGAAAGGAATGAGGCAAGCACGGAGCCGTATAACAGTTTAAGGCCGAATCCAGCAACGATGTCGCCTTTTTCACCATTCATGGCTTTGACAGCACCGGTGACGATCCCAATGGAGCCGAAGTTGGCGAAGCTGACAAGATACACCGTTAAGATGCCAATGGTACGCTCAGTAATGGCACCAGCTTCTTGCAAGCTAGACAATGCGCCTTGCGCAACGAATTCATTGGAGATGATTTTAGTCGCCATGACATTACCTGCTTCGATAAGATCTTGTGTCGGGAAGCCGAGTAAAAATGCGATCGGTGAAAAGACATATCCAAGTAACGTTTGAAACGACATTTGGATCGTGCCGAGAAATAAAGCATCAACAAAATTGATCAGTGCGACGAAACCGAGCACCATAATACCAACGATAACGGCAATTTTTCCGCCGTCGATAATGCTGTCAGCGATCACTTGAAAAAGAGATGGACGTTTTTCTTCACGCACCTCAAGTAAGTCTTCTTCTGGTTCGACCTTATATGGATTAATGATACTCGAAATAATGAGCGCTGAAAATATGTTTAATACGACTGCAATGACAACGTACTGTTCCGGCAAGACGTTCATAAATGCTGCGATAATTGGCAGACTGACTGACGAAATGGCTGAGGCACAAAGGGTGTACAATCGTTCTTTCGGCAAATTCGGAATAAGTGTTTTCGTCGTCAAAAATACTTCCGATTGTCCGAAAAATGCTGAGGCGACTGCAAAATAGTTTTCAAGCTTCCCAAGACCGTTAATTTTACTTAAAGCAAGTCCGACATATTTAATGACGAGCGGCAAGACGCGGATATAGTTTAAAATTCCTACAAGAATCGAGACGAAAATGATCGGCATTAAGACGTTGAAAACGAACGCCCCTTGGTTATTTTCAAATATCGATCCGAAGATAAACGCTGTTCCGGTATTGGCTAACTTAATCAATTGGTCAAACGCAGCGGCTATATAAGAAATAATCGTTACACCAATGGTTGTTTGGAGAAGAATGAAGGTAATGACAAGCTGCAAGCCTAATAAGATGAGTGCTGATTTGTAACGAACGGCTTTACGGTTACTGCTCCAGAGCCAGGCTAGACTAAATACGGTGGCAAGTCCGATGAAGAAGAATAAGATGTTCAAAATGTGTTCCTCCTTTAGTTTTTGTGTTGTCAGCGCTTTCAATTTGCTAAGACTCACTGGAGATACGACATGACAATAAGGCTATATATTGTCTCATAGTCATACATACCCAAATCAGTAGTTGATGATACTACAAATTTCTTAAGATGAAAAATAGAAATGTGCTTTTCGTCTGATGAAATAGAGTATGGGGAAATTGAACGGACATGATCGCTTTGTGGTACGATCATAAAAACAACCGACAATGGGGGAATGGCATTGACGATGAGAAGTATTTTTTCGTTAGGAGAAGCTTTAATTGATTTTGTACCTCTGCATAAAGGAACGGCTTTAAAGGATGTCAGCCAGTTTATTAAAGCCCCAGGAGGCGCTCCGGCAAACGTTGCCGTCGCCGTAGCGAAAC
The DNA here is from genome assembly GCF_011058155.1 of Litoribacterium kuwaitense. Lineage (NCBI taxonomy): Bacteria > Bacillati > Bacillota > Bacilli > Caryophanales > Bacillaceae > Litoribacterium > Litoribacterium kuwaitense. Next base: position 69,699 of record NZ_JAALFC010000009.1, read on the forward strand.
TAGGTGGAAAGGCGGCTTTTGTCGGAAAAGTAGGGCAAGATGCTTTTGGTGATTTTCTCGTTGAAACCCTCGCTTCTTATGGTGTAGATACGGATTACATGCAACAAACTGCTGAAGCGAGAACGATGTTAGCGTTTGTGTCGTTAGATGAACAAGGCAATCGCGACTTTATTTTTTACAATCATCCTTCAGCCGATGAACTTTTACACCCTAGAGATATAGATCGCCTCCCACTGACAGCGCAAGATATTCTTCATATTGGGTCAATCTCAATGATTCAAAGCCCTATAAAGGAAGCCACTGTGAAGGCAATCCAGCTGGCAAAAGAGCAAGGGTCAACGATGAGCTTTGATCCGAATCTCCGCGAATTGTTATGGCCTAATTTAGACGTCGCCCGCCAAACAATTCTCGATGCGTTGCCAAACGCCGATATCGTGAAGGTGAGTGAAGAAGAATTGGCTTTTTTGACGAGTACAGCCGATGAAACAGCAGGCGCCAACACACTGTTAGCGTATGGAGTGAAGCTGCTGCTCGTCACAAAAGGTGCTGAGGGGTGTCGCTATTTTACAGAGAAAGTTCAAGGCACGGTACCGGTACCTGCCGTTGAGCCTGTCGACACGACTGGAGCGGGTGATGCATTTATGGGTGGTTTCTTATCCCAATTTGCCAGCCAAAATCAGTGTATACAGGCTATTTCGAAAGATGAGCTCGAAACGTGGATACGGTTTGCCAATCGTTGTGGAGCTGCAGCTACGTTAAAACCAGGAGCAATGTCATCGTCGCCTCATCAAAGCGAATTAGCATAAAGGGATAACGGAAAGCCACTTCGTGACCACAGACAAAGTCTTTTTGAGAGTTTGTCTAAATATATGGGCACGTTGACAGGCTTTCTTTTATTATCAACAAAGAAAAATGTCTAAATTTACATTTATTTTAAAAAATCTTTACAGTCAAACAACTCGTTATTCTAAAAATTTCGATAAACTAAGCTTGTCAAGAAAAAAATGGAATTGGGAGGGGACATGGTTGAGAGTAAAACAGTGGGTCAGGGCAGGTTTAGCTGCATCAATCGTTATGTTACCAACAACAGGACAGGCAACTGACAATGATGTAACGACATATTCAGGGGAAATGGAGCCGTCGTTTGCGGTTGAGATGATCGGGCGTTACACGAGTGGTGCCGAGCTAGACGAAGGTGGTGCTGAAATTGTGGCATACGATCAAGCTCGCAAGCAAGCGTATTCAATCAATGGCGCCGAAAAAGCGTTAGACATTATTGACTTATCTATTCTTGAAGACAATAAACCATTCAGTAAGCTCTCATTGAAGAAAAGAGTTGGTTTAAACGATGTTGCCGAGGAGATGGGGCCAGTAAATGGATTGACAAGTGTTGATGTTCATCCGACGGAGCCGTATCTCGCTGTGTCTATTGTCGCAGAGCCAAAGACAGACAAGGGCTACGTTGTTTTTATTTCTACAGATGGAGAAGTCCTTTCTACAGTACAGGTAGGCTCTCAACCAGATATGATCACATTTACTCATGACGGTTCTAGACTTCTCGTGGCTAACGAAGGAGAACCAAATGACGCTTATGATATCAACCCTGAAGGTTCTGTGAGCATTATTGATGTAGGTGAAGGCGTAGATCATCGTCAAATCGCGGACGCGAAAACGGTCAAGTTTGATGACGATGTCATCGATGACGATGTGCGTCAAGTGCACGAAGACTCCGACAGAGTGGCTGATCTTGAACCAGAATATATCGCGGTGACTGAAGACGATCGGACGGCTTATGTCGTTCTACAGGAAAGCAATGCTATTGCGACACTCGATCTAGCAACGGAGTCGTGGACGAGCGTAAAGTCGTTAGGCTACAAAGACCATTCACTTGCAGGAAATGGAATGGATGCTAGTGATAAAGACGGAAAAATAAACATTCAACCAGTGCCCGTTCTTGGTCAGTACATGCCCGACGCCATCTCATTACTTGAGTCAAATGGGAAGACGTATATTGTCACGCCAAATGAAGGAGATGCCCAAGATTATGAAGGGTTTTCTGAAGAGGTTCGTGTCGCTGATATTGCAGAGGAATATGATTTAGATGCATCTTTATTTGCAGGATTTACCGAAGAAGAGATCGATACGATGGTCGAAAATGGGCTGTTTGACGACGATCAGCTCGGTCGCTTGAGAACGACAACATCTTCTCCTGTCAATGAAGAGGGCAAGTACGAGGCTGTGTATGGGTACGGTGCTCGTTCGTTTACAATCTTTGATGCTTCTACGATGAAGCCAGTCTTTGACAGTGGTGACCAGTTTGAAAAAGCGATCGCTGAAGCGCATCCTGAGCTGTTTAATACAGACAATGCGGAAAATGCCTTTGACAATCGTTCGGATAATAAAGGTCCTGAGCCAGAAGCAGCGGTTGTTGGACAAATTGGAGACCGGACATACGCATTTATCGGTCTTGAGCGTGACGGTAGCATTGCAGTTTACGACGTGACACAACCGAGTGACGCGTCATTCGTTCAGCTGTTTAGTAGCCGAGATTTTTCAGGAAGTGAATTAGGTGGCGATATTGCGCCAGAAGGGCTTGAATTCGTTTCTGCTAAAGAAAGCTTGACAGGTCACCCGCTACTCATTGTCGGAAACGAAGTATCCGGTACAGTCGCTGTATATGAATTTTTAGAAGACAGCGAAGAAGGCACGTCTATTCAAATTATTCATTTTAATGATGTTCATGCTCGCGTCTTTTCCGAAGAGAATGCAGGTATCGGTTATGCAAAACTAAAAACGATCATTGAAGAATCAGAAGAAGAAAATCCAAACACACTTGTGCTCGATGCTGGAGACACACTTCATGGCACAACATTTGCAACGTTGATGAAGGGTGAAAGCATTGTGCAGATTCTCAATGCGATCGATGTCGATGCTTTGGCACCAGGAAACCACGATTTCAACTATGGCAAAGATCACTTGCAAGCTTTACAAGGTTTAATGGATTTCCCTGTTTTAGCAGCCAACGTGTTGAAGGAAGACGGTTCGTCTGAATTTCAACCGTATGAAATCCAAGAGATTGATGGGGTGCAAATAGGTATTTTTGGCTTAGCGTCCCCAGAAACGACTTATAAAACACATCCTGACAATGTGAAAGGTCTTACCTTTGAAGATCCTGTTGACGCGGCCAAGCGTACAGTTTCACAGCTTGAAGCTGAAGGGGCAGATATCATCATTGCTCTAGCTCACGTCGGACTTGATGAATCAAGTGAGGACACGTCAGATCAAATCGCTGCACAAGTGCCAGGGATTGACCTCATTGTCGACGGTCATAGTCACACGACGTTACCAGAAGGTATGGACGCAGAGAATGGCACATTGATCGTTAGTGCTGGAGAGTACTTAAAGAATGTAGGTGTTGTTGAACTTCAATGGGATGGCGATAAGGTCATTAAAAAAGATGCCGAGCTCATTACGAAAGAAGACGCAAAAGATGTCATCCCGAATGAAGACATTGTTGCTGTAACTGATGACATCACTGCTGAACAAGATGTCATTTTACAAGAAGTGGTTGGGACGACGGAAGTCGCACTTCATGGTGAGCGCGGTGATGTACGTACACAGGAAACCAACCTTGGGAATTTAATTGCTGATGCGATGCTTGATTTGACCGGAGCAGATGTCGCCTTAACAAATGGAGGAGGCATCCGGGCATCCATTGATGCAGGTGAGGTGACAAAAGGCGAAGTCGTCACTGTGCTTCCATTTGGCAACTATATCGTGACCAAGCAAATAAGTGGTACACAGCTAAAAGAAGCACTCGAGCGCGGCATGAGTTCATACCCAGAGTCTCTCGGGGCATTTCCTCAGGTTGGGGGGATGACATTTAAGGTAGATCCTAACCAGCCAGCAGGAAGTCGCGTCCACAGTCTGATGATCAACGATGAGCCAGTTGATTTAGAAAAAACGTATATGCTTGCTACGAATGACTTTCTCGCTGCTGGTGGAGACGATTACACGAGTTTGGCTCAGTCACCAATTGACAATGAGTACGATGCTTTAGACGAAGCTCTTATCGATTATATGAAAAAAATCGGTACGACTTCTCCAACGGTCGAGGGAAGAATTACAGAAGGTACAATGTCAATTTCTTCATCTGAGCAAGCTCAAGAAACAAGGCATGAACAGTCAGCCGAGCAAGAGCAGGCAAAAGCAGATGTTTACATCGTGCAGCCAGGAGACAACCTTTATGAAATTGGTTTGCAGCATGGTACGACTTGGCGCGTCCTTCAGCAAATGAACCAATTGCCAAACCCTCACATTATTCAAATTGGTCAGGAAATTCGTCTACCCTAAGACCCCTTTTCTAAAGGCTGGAAAATGAAAAAGTGATTGAGCGAACGTGAAAGACTTTATCTGCACTTTGAACACCCGCTATTTTTTAGCGGGTGTTTATTAATTATTCATCTTTATTTTTAGTCGTCCCAAATAGTGCGATCAGTTCATGAGGTGTGTGGCTAAGCTCATCGTCTTGATGCTGTTCGGCTTTGCCACTCTTTATTTCTTGATGAATCCTTTCCATTCGTCGATCCAATGCATTTACTTGTTCCGCAGCTTCTTTAATTTCTTCCTGCATTTTTGGTGGCGCACTGCCTTGATATTTGTAATACATTTTATGCTCAAGACTCGCCCAGAAATCCATCGCAACGGTACGAATTTGTACTTCTACACAGACTTCCTCGGTTCGGTCTGACATAAAGACAGGCACTTTTAAGAGCAAGTGCAGACTACGGTAACCATTCTGTTTAGGTTTTTTAATATAGTCTTTTGTTTGTAAAAGCTGAATATCTTTTTGCTGTTGCAGCATGTCAGCAATGGCATAAATATCTGAGATAAACGAGCATAAAATCCGAATGCCCGCAATGTCATGCACATGCTTTTCTGCGTTGTTTAATGTTAACTGTAACCCTTTTCGCTGTAGTTTGCTCAAAAGGCTTTCGGGAGATTTTAAACGAGACTTTGTATGTTCAATCGGATGATACGAATGCACATACTGGAACTCCTCCTGTAAAATTTTAATCTTTGTCATCATTTCGTCTAAAGCAAATTTATATTTCATGAGAAAACGCGTGACTTCTTCTTTTAAATTTGAAAATTGTTCGATGTCTTTAGGTAACGCATGATGGCGTTCTAGCATAAAAAATGCTCCTTCTTAGATAGTCTATGATGTAGTGTAGTAAAAAATGATGATTACTATAATGTACGAATGTCTAGGCAGAAAAGCTTCGTTTTTCACAGAAATTACATGATTTCACACAACTTTTCACTACGAATAGCTTTTGGCAAGTGTGACATACTACCCTAAAAATGACACAAAGCGAGGCATTCAGATGGGCGTATATCAATGGCTGTCAGAATTAGAAAAAGATACAAAGCGGATACCTGATATTGTGTATCGCTCCATCTCGTTAAGCAATGGTCAAGGGGCAAAGCTTGTATATATTTCGAATTTGGTTGATGCAGGTCGGTTAGCTGAAGAGGTTGTTTCCCCATTGCTTACTTTTGATGATTTCTCGAAACCTTTAACGGCAGAGAGGGCAACATTGACTTTGGAGTTATCCCATTTTTTGAAATAACCACCATCAATGAGCTAAAAGACGCCTTATTTACAGGGTATGCGATCTTGTTGTTGGAAGATGCTGAGACAGGCTTGGCCATCGATGTGCAGCATCATTTCCATCGCAATCTGGAAGAACCTGTTGCAGAATCGGTTGTTCGGGGAAATCGCATCGGCTTTATTGAATCCATTGATCAAAACATTGCGCTCTTAAGAAATTATTTAAAAACAGACGCCTTTTTGTTTGAAACGTTGATATTAGGAAAGTATACAAAAACGACTGTCGGCATCGCATATATCGATGGCGTCGCTGAACGAAAATTAATTGAAGAAGTGCGCATGCGTCTTGAACATATTGAGGCGGATGGTGTAATAGAGACCGGAGATATAGAGGAACTGATTGAAGATCATCCAAACTCTATATTCCCGCAAATGGTTGTCACGGAGCGTGTCGACGTCGTCGTGTCATCTATGCTTGAAGGAAAAGTCGCTATTTTAGTGAATGGGACCCCGTTTGTTCTCGTCGTTCCTGGGACGTTTTTCAGCTTGACGCAATCGCCTGACGATTACTATCAACGCTTTTTCGTCGGTTCCTTTATTCGTTTGCTCCGCCTCTTTTTTATTTTTATTGCTTTATGTTTGCCAGCCATCTATGTGGCGTTTTCGACCTTTCACCAGGAGTTAATCCCTAGTCAATTGTTACTGACAATTGTCGTTTCGCGAGAGGCGATTCCTTTTCCGGCTGTTGTTGAATTATTGATTATGGATATTACGTTTGAAGGGTTGCGGGAAGCAGGCTTACGTCTCCCGAAACAGATTGGTGCGGCTGTTTCGATTGTTGGAGCTCTCGTAATCGGTGAAGCCTCGGTAAATGCAGGGCTCGTTTCCCGACCAATGGTCGTCATTATCGCATTAACAGGGATTGCTTCCTTTATCATGCCACGATTTAATTTATCCACTTCATTTCGGCTGTTGCGTTTTCCTCTTACGTTAGCCGCCGCGAGCTTCGGTTTTATCGGTTTGTTTGCTGGCTTAATGATGATCTTAACGCATCTTTGTTCCTTGCGCTCGTTTGGCGTCCCTTTTATGGAACCCATTGCTCCTTTGCACACGTTTAGATTAAAAGACTCTTTTATTCGGAGAAAAATAAAATGATTTTTTAAGCCTGGAGGGAAAGGATGCCACAAACTCACTTATCTAAAACGTATCTTTATTTTCTTATTTTCACAGCAGTGATGGCGACGATGATTTTACTTGGCCCTTCAACTGTAGCTGTACATGCAAATAAGGACATGTGGTTTTCTCCTCTTGTCGCTGTCCCGTTTGGTTTGTTGGTAACGTTTCTCATTTACTTGTTATATCGCTACTATCCGAACTTGACGCCTGGGCAATACATGATTCGTATTTGTGGGCAGGTCGTTGGTCGCTTACTCATTGTTTTGTATTTTTTGTTTATCGTTCATTATTGTGCGCTCGTGCTTCAGGAGTTTTCTATATTTTCAAGTACGATCTTTCTCATTGAAACGCCGAATGCAGTCGTGATGGCGGTGATGATCATTACAGCTTCGTATGCAGTCTACAAAGGTGTAGAGGTGATGGGCCGTACGTGCTCACTGGTCCTGCCCATTTATCTCATCATATTCGCCCTTGGTATGGCTTTTTTAATTCCTGAATTTGATTTTGGAAACTTGTTGCCAATCTTTCCGATTGGCGTCTTCCCGTCGGTTCGCGGCAGCGTTCCATTAAACGCTTGGTTTACAGAAATCTATTTTGCAGCGTTTTTGCTTCCGCATTTAAAAAATAGACAAGGCGTCTTGCGGGGGTTGATCGTCACCAATTTGTTGCTATGTATGCTTATGGTTTTTGTTTCGTTAACCATTGTCCTCTTATTTGGCTCTTTAGCACCTGATTTTCCTTTCCCATTGATGAGTGCGTTACGCTACGTCAGCATCGGAAACTTTTTAGAGCATATGGAATCAATTGTTGTTGTGATGTGGTTTTTAGGCGTTTTTATTAAAATGAGCGTGCTGCTTTATTGTGCAAACTCATTGTTGAACGATTTATTCTCCTTTAAACGACATGAAGTTATGGTGTGGCCACTTGCTTTGTTTGTCGGCGTTGTTGCCAACTGGTCTTTTCCGACGACTCAGTTTCTTAGTCATTTTTATCAACTTAAAGTTGTTTTTTATTTTTATATCTTTGTCATCATCATACCGTTTGTTTTGCTTCTGATGACGATAGTGAGGAGGTGGCTTTCATCAAACGATTCTATCAGACCATCCTCGTCGTAATGGTGAGCTTCATGCTAACAGGGTGTTGGGATGCTGTTGAAATCAATGACCTTTCACTCGTACAAGGTGTAGGGATTGATTTTGTGGAAGATGAAAAATTTCCGCTTCAAGTGACATTAGGATTGATGACACCCCTATCGTCTGCTGCAGAATCTCAATCGTCCTCTCCGTTTGAAGTGACTACAGTGAAAGAAACAGGGGACTCCATAGCTACGGCGATTCAGAAGGCTAGAATTAACACAGGGAATGAGCTGTTTTGGGGCAATAATGATTCACTCATCATTTCAGGGGCAGTTGCCGAGAAAGGCATCCTTGGTATAATTGATTATTTTGCTCGCTTTCCAGAAGCCGTCTTACGTCAAAAGGTGTTTCTCACGAGCAAACGGGCAGAGGATTTACTCAACATCTCTTCCTCTCACGGAAAAAAGGTTCCTGATTTACTTCAATCATTTACGAGATTAGAGCCTGGCTTAGCGTCAAATTTATTAGAGCTGTTAGGCATGATTAACGATGTCGGAGAAACCGCTTTAATCCCATATATCGATTTATTTGAAGCGAATGATAAAGATATCGTGTTAAGCTTTTCAGGAATAGGTGTTTTGAAAAAAGGTGCTCTAAAAGCGGTTATCCCGCAGAAGCAGCATGATGAGCTTTTATGGTTACGGGGAGAACTTAATAGCAGTGTTGTTTATATACCGAATCCACAGAAAGAAAAAGAGGGCTTTTCGCTACATGTGTATAGCGTCGAGTCAACATTAAAGCCGGAAATCAAAAATGGGCAATGGATCATGACCGTTGAGATCATTAACCATGCGGAATTTTATCAAAATGAGACATATTTAAAGACCATATCGTATCAAGAAAAAGAAACGTTTCAAACGATGGCGCGCAATGAAATGCAAAAAAGGTTTGCCGAGTTGATTCAATATGCACAACAGGATATTAAGCTGGACATTTTTCAATACGCAGAGGAATTTTATAATCACTATCCAAAAGAGTTTAAGAACGTAGAGGATCAATGGGAAGACGTCTTTCAAAACATGGACATTCGTGTAGAACAAAAATGGATTATTGAACGGACGGGACTGATGAATGAAACGTCATTTCCCCCAGAAAGAGGTGAGTAAATGCCTGCTTTTTTGGTCATTTCCCTCTGGTTGCTATTTGTCGCTGTTTTCACGTGGTTTATTTATCGTTTTGTCACCGACGGGGGTAAGCTGCTGACGAAGAGAGAGAAAGCGATCTTCTTTTCTTTCCATCTGTTTGTTTTTATGCTCGGGACAGTACTGATCGTCTATCCTGAACTCCCTGGGCTCTCTGATGCGGTTTCGTGGATTTTTCAATGGGCATAGAGGATGGCTTGAAAAGAAGATCCTCATCTCATCGAATGTAAGGTTTGGGTGACAGAGTATAGGAAGACGTGAACGCTTCTCCTCTTGGAAAGGCAAGATCAATACTTTCATTTAATTTTCGCAGTAAAAAAGTGTAGGCAAAGCGAGCTGTTCACGGCTTTGTCTACACTTTTCTTATAAATGTTTAAGCAAATTTTACATCGTCTTGAAACCGCCTGTCAGTCGAGGGGTTATTCAATATAGGAGCAGGTGAACTTGTGAGCGTTTGTAAACAAGTTCATGAAAAAGACACTTTTTATGCTTGATCGAGCACTTTTTGGCGAAGGGCGTTGAGCTCCTTTAGGTCAGGTGGGGGGACCACTTCGTCTGTTAGTTTACCTTGCTCTTTCATCCGCAAAATGCGACGTACGCTCTCATTGAGCTGCTGTTCAGTGATGACGCCTTTCGCTACGGCTTTTTTCACTTCCTGAAAGGCCGAAAGCGTATTTTGGGAGCCGTGACTAATGAGGACGACGTCGTTACCCGCTTTGATTGCTTTTACCGTGGCTTCAGCAATCGTATATTGACTTAAAATCGCCTCCATCGTTAAGTCATCCGTCATGATAACACCTTGAAATTGCAGTGTGTCTCGCAGCAAGTGCTTGATCACGATTGGCGATAAGGAGGATGGCGTGTCTTGGTCAAGGTTTTTTACTAAAAGGTGTCCAACCATGAAGGCAGGCATTTCATCTTTAATTGCGGCACGAAATGGGACGAGTTCTAGCTGCTTTAATTCTTCCAATGACTTATTTACAATAGGTAAGGCAACATGCGAATCGACAATCGTGTCGCCATGACCTGGGAAATGCTTTCCGACTGGTGCGACATTTGCCTCTTGAAGCCCTTCGGCGAAGGCGAGGGCATGCTCGGTCACTTGAGTTGGCTCATGACTAAAGGCTCGGCTTCCGATGACGGGATTGTTTTGTTCACTATTGACATCCAGTACAGGTGCAAAATCGATGTTGATCCCAAGTGCTTGAAGTGAGCTACCGGTCGCCTCGCCAGCCAAATAAGTGACTTCTGGATCTCCTTGTCCAAAAGTTGCAGCTGCTGGAAAGGGGAGAAATGCACTGCTCGGGAGCCGACTAACGTCCCCACCTTCTTCATCAATTCCAATCCAAAGAGGAATAGGGGAGGTATGGTGCGATTTTAATTGATTCGTTAGGGCCAGAGTTTGTTGAGGTGATTCGATATTTCGAGAAAATAAAATAATGCCTCCAACCGGAAAGTCAAGTAATTGTCCAGCGGTGGCTTGGTTCCATTTTGTTCCTTCAATCCCGACGAAGAAAAGCTGTCCTATCTTTTCGTCAAGACTCATGCTTTCAAGCTGTTGCTCGACCTTTGATTGAAATAAAGAGGCGGGTGGTGCTGAGCGTTGTTGATAGACAATGTCACGTTGACCTTTCGAGCCTTGATTTGGTTTGGTGTTGTTTGCGCAGCCACTGAGTCCAATCATTATGCACAATAAGAACGTCAAATAGAACGCTCCGCGAAAAGCGGAGCGTTTGCTATATTGTGTCATGAAATGTCGTCTGCCCAGTTTCCATCTCTAAAGAGCGGAACGAGCGTACCGTCTGCTTTTTTTCCGTCAATATTTAAGTGTTCAGAACCAATCATAAAATCGACGTGTGTCATACTGACGTTTGCACCATGCTCTTTCAGTTCGTCCTTCGTCATTTCTTTTCCGCCTTCAATTGTGAATGGGTAAGCGGTGCCGAGAGCGATATGGCAGGAGGCATTTTCGTCAAATAATGTATTAAAGAAAATGATGTTTGATTGTGAAATCGGCGAATCGTGTGGGACGAGTGCAACTTCTCCAAGTCGTTTAGCGCCTTCATCGGTGTCTAAGAGCTCTTTGAGTGTATCAAGGCCTTTTTCCGCCTTAACGTCGACCACCTTCCCGTCTTCAAACGTAAAGGAAAAGTTCTCAATAAGTGTACCTCCGTAATGAAGGGGCTTCGTGCTCGTAACGGTTCCATGAACGCCGTCTCTCTTAGGCATCGTAAACACTTCTTCAGTCGGCATATTAGGCATGAAAGAATGCCCGTTATCGTTCGTAGAGGCCGCTGATAACCAGCGATGTCCTTTTGGCAACTCTAGTACTAAGTCTGTTCCAGGTCCTTTATAAATGAGAGCTTCAAACTGTGCATCATTTAAGAAATCGGCTTTTTCATGAAGCTTGTCATTATGAGTTTCCCAAGCTTTGACAGGATCGTCTTCATTGAGACGGTTGACTTGGAAAATTTGCTCCCATAGGCGTTCGATCGCTTTTTCTTCAGTTTCATTTGGAAACACTTTAGCTGCCCACTCTGGCGTAGGTGTAGCGACAATGGTCCAGCTCACTTTATCGTTCATGCGTGCATCTGTATACTTTTCCAATGCTTTCGAGGAGGCTTTTCTAGCACGGGCGACTTTTTTAGAGTCAATGTCTTTTAGAAGCTCAGGGTTTGGAGCGACTATGTTCATGAAGGCGGCGCCTTCTTCAGCAAGCTGCTCATAGGCACGTACTTTCCAAGTAGGAAATTCATCGAGCGCTTCTTCCGGAGCGTGCTGAAATTTAGTTAGCGTGAGTCCGTCGTCACTCCAGTCAACGTGGACATGGCGAGCACCAGCAAGGTACGCCTGTTCGACAACTTGACGGACGAAAGGTATGGATTGGGTGCTCGCATTAATGACAAGTGTTTGTTCAGGCTGGATGTTAATGCCAGTTTTGACAGCGAGTTCGGCATATTGCGTAATTTTCTTTTCAAAGTCTTGCATCGTAAAGACCCCTTTCACGAATAAAATGTGTGCGATTCGAACCTCCTCTTATCGTATCACATATTAAAAAAAGACTCTTTTTCGATGTCCCTTTTTTATAAAGAAAGATCGTTATGTAAGTAGAAAGAGCAAAGGAGGTGAAGTTCATGATAAAAACAAGTTTAAAAGAAACGCAGCTGCAGCTTATTTTTGCTGATGGTGTAGATCAAGAGGGAGAACCACAATTTGTGATCGATCGCTTTAACACTATCCAACCCGAAGTAACAGATGATGTGCTATATCAGGCTGCCCAAAAGCTTGCGGCACTAACAACACAAGAAATTGTCGCTGTACACCGGAGCAATGATTACGAGTTAACTTATGAAGAAGAGGGGGCTTCATGATGTCTAAACAGCTTGAATTAAAATTTGTCAACAGCATAGGGACGACGAATACGATCTCAATTGATCAGCCCATCGATCCCGTCGATTCGGCAGAAATTCAAGAAACAATGACTTGGTTTGTAGACAACGACATCTTTCAAACGTCTGGTGGTCGTTTTGTTTCATTAAAAGAAGCACGGATCGTCGAGCGAAATGTGCAGTCTATCCCGTTAGATTTGTAAATTGACTACATTCAGAGAAGGGGGACGGTTGTCCTCCTCCTCTGAACTCCTATTGCTGCCTATGTGTTTTTGTCTTCCTTCTCATAAAGGTATGAACGTTGTGTCTCATCTGTAAAATAAATGTCAAGTGCAATATTTTCCGCATTCCGGAGTAGAAACAGGTTCATCACTTGGCGAAGGGCATCTGCTTCAGACGTTTGCTTCTGGATGTTTGTTGCCCGAAAAAGTGGATCGAGCTGAACAACGGCACTGCTTCCAACGAGGCGGATATCATTTCTTTCATCATGAATGAAAGACTCGCCAAGGTTTTTATGATCATACATAATTGAATAAGTGGATTTTTCTGGAAAGGTTGCTGTTAAATAAAAAGCAGAAAAATAAGGGCTCTCTGTTTCATTTTCTTCAGCAAGCTCTTCCCGATCAAATGGGTTCGCCTCGTATGTTTTTACTTCTCCTGAGCTCAGGGTAACCTTAATATGTGCCTGTTTAAAATCATTTTGCAACGCAAAGGTTTGCAGCGTTTCATAAAGAATTTCTTTTGCTTTTCGGTTCTCGACAGAGCTTAAAGTTTCATGGAGTGGGCTTAGTCGCTCAATGGCAGCTTCTCCATGAAGTACTTCAGACGAGCGATCATCACGAAGTTCTATCATGTCAATCGTATCGTCATTTGTCCCGACAAACAAGGCAAACTCATGATCTTCTGGAAGTGTTGCGTTAAAGGAAAATGATTGAAAGGGGAGAGACGTCATTTGGTCTTTTGATTGATCATCCATTTCATTTGGAGGCGGTGCATCAATATCTTCGGGCTGTACTCCGCAACTAGTCAGACTAAGGCAAGCTACAAAAATCAGTAATAGACGCTTGAAATAATCCATTAATGTCTCCCCTTTCTGTGAACTGGCAATGTTTTGCATTTGAAATTTACTTTTCCCTGAAAACACATTTTTATGTGAAAAAGATAAAAAGATATTGAAAAGTGTTTTTCATTTTTGTACACTTTTTATAAACCGATTTACTAAATCGATTTAGGGTGATAAGTTGAAAAAAACGACAATGGCAGATGTGGCTCGCGAAGCAGGTGTATCAAAAAGTACCGTTTCTCAGTATGTAAACGGGCGCTACGACTATATGAGTGAGCAAACGAAGCAAACGATTGAACGAGCGATTGAAGCGCTTTCTTACCGTCCGAATACACTTGCAAGAAGCTTGAAGCAGAAGCAGACGTCAACGATTGGCGTCATTGTAGCTAATTTACTAAATCAATTTAGCTCTGAGGTTGTCCGTGTCGTCGAAAGTGTTTGTCATGACGAAGGCTTTCACGTCTTTGTCTGTAATGCTGAAGATGACCCGGCAAAGGAGAAGCAATACATTGAAATGCTGCTTGACAGACAGGTGGACGGACTAGTTCTTTTTCCGACAGAAGCGAACAAAGCATATTATGCCTCGCTACTTAAGCAAGGGTATCCGCTCGTCTGTTTAGATCGACTCGTCGATGGGTTAGACGCCCCGTTTGTACTGCTTGATCATGCCCAAGCGTCGATGCTTGCTGTCGATTATTTAGTTTCCAAAGGTCATCGAGACATTGGTTTTATCGGAATGCCTGTCGGTGAGGTGATCACAGCACGGATCGAGCGACGAGAAGCATTTGAGGCAGCGATGAGGCATCGGGATTTACGTATAAACGAACATTGGCTGCAAAATGTCCCTTTAGACAATATGCATGACGTTTTAGAAGACATGTTTTACGATGATGGACCAACGGCATTAATCGCGGCCAACGATCAAACGTTGAATGAAGTGTTGATGTATGCAAAGAAGAAAAAAATGAAACTGCCGGAAGCTTTTAGTGTCGTATCTATGGACCACGTTAGTTATGCACCATTTTTTACACCGAGCATCACGACGATTGCTCAGCCGGCAACGGAGATGGCTGAATGTGCTGCACATTGGCTTCTTCAATGGATTACATCAGGTGAACGGCCGAGTGAAGCTGTTATGCGCCGATTCGCACCGAAATTGACAATACGAGAAAGCTGTAAAGAGAACGGTGAATTAGGAGAGTGAAGAAGATGCCAGAGATCATAACCATTGGGGACGCAATGGTGACAATGAATCCGCTGCGCAGAGGACCTCTGCGCTTTAGCGATACCTTTGAGCGTACAGCGGGTGGCGCGGAGTTGAATGTAGCCATCGGCTGCGCCCGTCTCGGTTTATCGACAGGCTGGATCAGTCGTTTAGGCAAGGACGAATTTGGCCGATATTTAAAGCATTTTGCTCAAGGTGAAGGTATTGATATGAGTCACGTTTCGTTCTCTCAACATGCGCCTACTTCTGTGAACTTTAAAGAAATCAACGAGGATGGGAGTGGACGGACGTTTTATTATCGGCATCCGTCGCCAATCACATCTTTAAAAGCCAACGATATCGCCGATCGCTGGTTTGGCTCCGCACAGATTTTTCATATGACAGGGGTTTACCCAGCGATTCATCCGGAACACCGTGCCGTCATGATGGAGCTATTAAAGAAAGCGAAGGCTCATGGGGTCACGGTCGTGATGGATCCGAATATTCGTTTGAAATTATGGGATGCCGATGAAGCAAAAGAAACGCTGACCTCTTTTCTTCCTTATGTGGATGTGTTGTTAACAGGCGATGAAGAGGGAGAGCTCTTATTTGAAACGCAAGTGCCGGAAGAAATCGCTGCTCAGGCACAGGCGTATGGGATTCATACTGTAGCTGTAAAGATGGGTGCGCAAGGATCATTTGCCAAGCGTAAGGATCAACAACACTATTGTTCAGCGCGAAAGCCACGAAAAATCGTTGATACCGTAGGGGCTGGAGATGGCTTTGATGCAGGCTTTATTTACGGATTATTAAAAGGTTTAACGCTTGAGGAGACACTCACGTTTGCAAATACAATTGGCTCAATGGTGGTCAGTGTATCGGGTGATAATGAAGGGCTTCCATATCTTGAAGACGTTCTTGCAATCTTAAACGAAGAAAAAACGATTGAAAGGTAGGGGGTGTAAAGATGAAGCTTCAGCTTGCGTTAGATCGTTTGTCTGAAAAAGAAGCGTTTGCCATGGCGCAACAAGTGAAACATGAAGTCGATTGGTTTGAAGTGGGTACTGGTGTGATCAAGCAGTACGGCATGTCATTCGTTACGAAAATGAAAGAAACATTCCCGGAGCATACCATCGTTGCCGATATGAAAACGTGCGATGCGGGGAAGCATGAAGCTTTGCAAGCATTTGATGCAGGCGCTGATGTGACAACAGTGATGGCTTTCTCGCACCTCAAGACAATGACTGAAATGCTTGAGGTCGCTGAACGAACAAATCAACGCGTCATGGTCGATCTGCTCGGTGTCACAGACCGAACACTCGTCGAGAAAATATACGAGGCAGGAGCACGGTTTTTTAGCTTGCATGCAGGTAAAGATATGCAGCAAGAAGGCCAAACGGCAGCAGTATCACAGCACCGACTAGTGGCCGACCTTCCTGACGCTACATTTACAGTCGCGGGAGGAATCAACTTACAAACTGTCCCCGCATTTTTGCCCATCCAGCCTGAAGCGATCATAGTCGGGAGTGCGATTACAAAGGCGGCAGATCCCCAAGAGGCTGCCAGAGCAATTCGGGAGGTGATCAATCAGTGAAAGAGACGATGAAAACTGTAGCGAATGAAGTCCTTACAGTAGTAGAGAGAGTATCTGAGCATGAAGCTGAAGCGGTTGCTCACGCTTTGTTGGAAAGCAATCGTATCTTCGTTTCCGGTGAAGGCCGCTCCGGTTTAGTTGGAAAAACTTTTGCAATGCGGTTAATGCACGGTGGTTTTCCCGTGTTTGTGATTGGTGAAACAATCACTCCGAGTGTAGCTGAAGGAGATTTATTTCTTGCGATTTCTGGTTCAGGCTCAACAGGAAGCATTGTATCTCAAGCCGAGAAAGCGAAGCGTGCTGGAAGTCGGGTGGTTGCTGTGACAACAAACGGTACGTCGCCCTTAGCTCAATTGGCAGAGCATGTGCTTGAGATTCCAGCAGCAACAAAATACAGACGAAAAGAGGAGCCTCCAACTATTCAGCCTTTAGGAAACCAGTTCGATCAAAGTCTCCACTTAGTGTTAGACGCGATCATTATCTATGCCCTTGAAAAGAGCAAGATGGATCATGAAACAATGACAAAACGGCACGCCAATACAGAATAGGAGGACGAGGACATGGCAGATATCGTCGTAAACAAAGAAGAATTAGAAAAGCTGGTCGTAGATCGTTTGACAGAAGCAGGTTTGACAGAAGCAGTAGCGGTAAATGTGGCAGAAGTATTGGTGCATGCAGATGTCAGAGGTGTGCACTCGCATGGGGTTCTTCGGACTGAGCATTACGTGAAACGCTTAAATGAGGGTGGATTAAATCAAAACGCCAATTATACGTTCACAGCAACAGGTCCATGTAGCGGCATATTTGATGGGGACAATGGACTTGGTCACGACATTACTAAACAAGCTATGAATGAAGCGATCAAAATGGCAAAAACAAATGGACTTGGGGCAGTCGTTGTGAAAAACTCCAGCCATTGTGGCGCATTATCGTATTTTGTCCAGCAAGCTGCAAATGAAGGCTTGATTGGGATGGCGATGACACATACGGATCAAATCGTAACACCTTTCGGAGGAGCTAAGCCTTTCTTTGGGACGAATCCAATCGCTTATGGATTCCCTGCAAAAAAACATAAGCCAGTCATTATGGATATGGCGACAAGCAATGTCGCCCTTGGGAAAATTCTTCATGCAGAGGCAGCGGGAGAATCAATTCCCGAGCAATGGGGCGTAGATGAAAACGGAGAGCCGACGACCGACCCTTCACGTGTCAAGGCACTATCTCCTTTTGCTGGGCCAAAAGGCTACGGGTTGGGCATGGTTGTCGATATTATGTCTGGACTGCTTGCCGGCGCTGCTTTCGGGCCACATATAAAAACAATGTATGGCGATTATAATCAATATCGTCAGCTCGGTCATTTTGTTTGGGCGATCAATCCAGGTCAATTTACCGATCCAGCAGAATTTTTAACGCAAATGGATGCAATGATCGACGAGCTTCACGCTCAGCCTGCTGCCAAAGGGTTCTCTAAGGTCATGGTTCCAGGCGAGCCAGAGCATTTGAAGGAAGAACAGTCACTGAAAGAGGGGATTCCGGTCACAGAATCGGTTTATCAATATTTAAATGGAAGCAAATAAGTAACGAACTTATGAAGACTCCTAGGTTTGTCTGCCGGACAGCGCTAGGAGTCTAATTTCGTGACACGGTTTATGAAAAATTCATATTGGAGAAATCATTAAGCGAAAAAGCTGATGTTATCAATTGACAACCTTTAGACATATAAATTAATATAAACTACAATCAAAAAAAGAAAGCGCTTTCAAAAAAGGAGGGAATGACAGTGAACTTTGCTCGTATAATAATCATCATGACGTGTCTTCTAATGATGATCTCTGGCTGTACACCTGCGGCAGGAGAGCGAGGGGAAAAGCAAGAGATTACACTATGGTATTGGAATCGTAGTCTTGATGAAGACATTCTTGCCCAAGTTGAAGAGGTATTTCCCAATGTTGAATTAGATACCCAAAAAATTGGTGGAGATTTTAGATTGAAGCTGCAAACGACACTTGTAGGTCGTTCAGGAGGACCGGACATTATCGCTTTCAACGATTGGATTTCGCAATATTTGCCTTATGAAGAATATTTCGTCAATCTTTATGATTATGGAGCTAAGGATGTCGAAGAGCAATATTTAGAGTGGAAATGGAAGCTTGCCGAGACACAAGACGGAGAGAAATTGATCGCTTTGCCATTAGACACAGGACCTACAGGCTTATTTTATCGTGTCGATTTGTTTGAGCAAGCGGGGTTGCCTACGGACCCTGACGAAGTCGCAGAACAGTTAAGCACGTGGGATGCGTATATCGAGGCGGGGAAACAGCTGCAAGAAGAAACGGGCGTTCATATGTTTGATAGCGCCTTACAAGTCTTTCGTGCGCAATTGAGTCAAAGTCCAATGAAGCATTTTACATCTGAAAATGAATACATTGGAGACGAAGCGCACATGAAAGAAATGTGGGATCGAGCGGTCTCGGTAGCTGAGCAAGGCTTAACGTTTGGAGAAGTGAGTGGAACGGATTGGAATGCAGGATTAAATAACGGTCAGATTGCTTCCTTTGTGTCCGCTGTATGGCAAAAGAAAATTCTCGAAGATGCAGCACCAGATACAAGTGGGAAGTGGCGTATCGCAAGATCACCTGGGGGAGATGGCAACCAAGGGGGTTCGTTTCTTGGTGTCATGAACAGCTCCGAGCATAAAGAACTTTCTTATCAAATTATTGAATGGCTGATGAGTCCGGAAAATCAAACGACCGCGTACAAAACGTATGATCTATTTCCAGCAGCCAAGTCTTCGCTTGAGAGCGGTGAACTGTCTTCGGAGGAAGCATTTTTTGGAGGGCAGGACACTTCCGAGGTTTTTGTGGAATCAGCGAAAAACGTGCCAGAAACGTATTTAAGTGAATATAAACAGCTCGTAAATAGCATCTTTGAACAGGAGCTTCAGCTGGTGGAAAAGAGAGGAAAGGACCCTGAGCAAGCATGGAATGACGTACAGAAAGCCATTTCACGGGAATTGTCTCGACGATAAATTGTTAAAGAAGGGGATGAAATTCATTGAAAAACACGGTCGAAACGACGACACCCGAGTCTGTAGTTGTAAGACCACGAAAGAAAAGTCTTTATCATGACATTTGGAAGAACAGGGCGCTCTATCTGTTTATCTCACCGTTTTATATTTTGTTTTTAATTTTTGGATTATTCCCTATTTTGTATTCTGTGTTTCTTGCTTTTCAATCGTGGAACGGTCTTGGGGCCATGGAGTTCGTTGGCCTGGCACAATTTCAATATATGTTAACGGAGCCTGACTTTTGGCAGGCGGTCGGCAATACGTTTGCCATATGGTTTATATCAACAATTCCAATGCTGTTTTTTGCGATGATTCTTGCCGTCGTCCTTAATATACCGATGCTTAAATTCCGCGGAACGTATCGTACATTGTTTTTTGTAACGAATGTAACGTCGATCGTAGCTGTCGCGATTATCTTTCAATCAATCTTTAATAACGAATACGGCTTTCTTAATTATTTAATGACGTTGGTTGGTTTGGAGCCTCTGGAATGGATTAATCATGGGGTGTTGGTAAAATTTGTCCTCGCTTCTATGGTCATATGGCGTTTCACAGGCTATAACGCGATCATTTATCTCGCTGGGCTGCAAAGCATTCCGCAAACGTTATATGAAGCGGCGAAAATTGATGGTGCCAATGCGACGCAAACGTTTTTTAAAGTAACGATTCCGCTGCTGAAGCCGGTCATCTTATTCACCCTTATTATGTCAACGATCGGTGGTATGCAGTTGTTTACTGAACCTCAAGTATTGCTCGGTGACTCGGGAGGCGTTGGTGCTAGTGGGATGACCCTTTCCTTGTATATGTACGCACAAGCTTTTGTTGAAAGTCAGTTTGGATATGCAGCCGCGGTTTCGTGGGCATTATTTCTCTTGATTGGCGGTTTTTCATTCATCAATTGGAAATTTGTAAATCGGGTCTAAGGGGGGGCATTGATGGCTTCAAAACAAATGAAAATTGTTTTGCATACGATTTTACTCATCGGCGTCGTTGTGTCCATTTTTCCATTTTATTGGCTAGCTGTGATGTCAACAAACAGCACGAGTGAGATTCTTGCCTTTCCGCCTAATTTTCTTTTTGGCGACCAATTTATGACGAATGTGCAAAATGTCTTTGCGAATATTAATTTCTTCCAAGCGACGGCAAATACGTTGTTCGTTGCTGTCTTAACGACTGTCGGAACATTATTTTTCTGTTCTTTAGCCGGGTTTGCTTTTGCAAAATTTGATTTTCCAGGAAAGAATTTTCTCTTCATTTCCTTGCTAGCGACTATGATGATTCCTGCACAGCTTAGCTTTGTGCCTCAATTCCTTGTCATGGCGTTTATTGGGTGGGTAAATTCTTTTCAAGCCTTAATTGTACCTGGGCTAGCTGGTGCGTTCGGCATATTTTGGATTAGACAATACTGTCAGGAATCGGTACCTGATGAATTGCTTGACGCAGGGCGGCTTGATGGGTGTAGTCATTTTAGGCTTTACTGGCATGTGGCACTTCCTATATTGCGACCAGCGATGGCGTTTCTCGGTATATTTACGTTTATTGGTGTGTGGAATGATTACTTGTGGCCCCTCGTCGTGTTAAATGATTCGACCAAGTTTACGCTGCAGGTGATGCTCGCACAATTAAATGGTATTTATAACACAGATTACGGTATGGTCATGGCGGGTACGTTATTAGCGACATTGCCGTTAATCGTTCTGTTTGCGGTCTTCAGCCGCCAGTTTATTTCAGGAATTGCTGAAGGTGCCCTGAAAAGTTAACAGACACGCGAAAAACAGGATGCCGTCGTAGCATCCTGTTTTTGTTGAAGAAGAGGCTTTTTTACAGACAAGGTCTTACAGGTCACTGTCTTTCGTAGACACCCCCATCGTTGGTTAGCGACGTGTGATCGCAAAACTAAAAGATGCAAGTACGGACAGACAGATGCTTTTGTCCCTTTCAGACATCCTGATTTGGATAAGAAAAGCGATACTGCTTTACCTTCCAGAACGGGTCTGCTGTAATTAAACCTCTCTTCGTTGTTTAGATTATCCAGACATGACTGGAATTATTCATTTTTTTGCTTTATAAGGTTTGTTTCGTTTTTTGCTTGTTTTTTTGATACGATAAGAGAAAGTTTGACTTGATGGAGGGAAGACACAATGTCCTCATTATTATCGATACAGTCTTTAACTGGTGGGTACACACATACGAATGTCTTAAAAGATGTCACATTTGATATTAAAGCCGGCGAAATGGTCGCGTTAATTGGACTTAATGGTGCAGGAAAGAGTACAACGATAAAACATATCATCGGTCTAATGGAGGCAAAAAAAGGCCACGTCTTTATTAACGGTGAATCGTTTGTGCAATCTCCTGAGAGCTACCGACACCAATTTACATATGTTCCCGAAACGCCTTTATTGTATGACGAGCTGACGCTTCAGGAGCATCTTGAATTAACAGCGATGGCTTACGGTGTAGAGAAGAGCGTGTTTGAACAGCGGGTACCGTCACTTTTAAAAGAATTTCGCATGGAGAAGCGTTTAAATTGGTTTCCGGTCCATTTCTCTAAAGGAATGCGTCAAAAGGTCATGATCATGTGTGCGTTGCTCGTTGAACCATCTTTATATATCGTTGACGAACCTTTTGTTGGACTTGATCCGGTTGGAATCCAATCTTTTTTAACGATGATGCGTGAAAGAAAAGAAGCTGGCGCCGGTATTTTAATGTCGACACATATTTTGTCAACGGCCGAAAGGTATTGTGATCGTTTTGTCATTCTTCATGAAGGCACAGTACGAGCATTTGGAACATTAGATGAGTTGCGCCAGCAAATGAATATGCCTGAAGCGACACTCGATGATATGTATTTAAAACTGACGACTGAGGATGAAACGGTATGAATAACATCCATGATCTATGGAAAAGTCGTCTGAAAGGAACTGTACGTGAGCTAGCTCGTTACGGCAAGTATATTTTTAACGATCACTTTAAATTTGCGTTGTTGTTTGCCATTGGAGGAGGAGCTTACGTATATCAACAGTGGCTTCAAGCCTTACCTCCAGAATTCCCAACGGTGTTTGTCTGCGCCATTGTTATGGCGTTCGTTTTATCTTATAGTCCCGTATACACGTTTCTTAAATCGGCTGATATCGTGTTTATGCTTCCTTTAGAAAAGCAAATGGGATCGTATTTTTTCAAATCAGGAGGAGTCAGTTTTACGCTTCAAGCGTATGTGCTTATCATCGCCTTGGCTGCTCTTGCGCCCTTGTATTTAGCGACCGAGGGTGATGGACAAATGCTTCTGCTGGCTATTGGTGCAGCTGTACTGACAAAGATTTGGAATTTGGCCTCGGAGTGGGAGCTTTCTTATTATGTAGATTGGCGCATTCGAGCAGGAGAAAAGCTCGTTCGATTTACATTAAACGTCGTCTTCATGTTTTTTATATTCTCCGGAAGTTATTGGTTTGCCATCGTGATCGTACTGCTTATGCTTCTTTTGTATTTGTATATGAAAAGCAGTCGTAAACAACGATCGTTAAAGTGGGACCTTCTTATAGAGCAAGAGCAAGGACGAATGAAACTGTTTTACCGGATTGCGAACCTTTTTACAGATGTCCCTTCTGTGCAAGATAGAGCACGGCGAAGAAAGTATATGGATTGGGTCGTTAAACGTATCCCTTTTCAGCAGACAGCGACATATCGGTATTTGTATTGGCGTACGTTTTTAAGAACCGGAGAATACTTTGGCATTACATTACGTTTAATGGTCGTAGGCGCCCTTTTGATTTGGTGGCTTCCTTACGCCGTTGCTAAAATCGCTGTGGCGATTCTGTTTATTTATTTTATTGGTTTTCAGCTCAGTACGCTTTCCCGACATCACCGTGAGAAAATTTGGCTGTCCATTTATCCTGTATCTGAAGATGTCAAAGCACGTGCACTCGGAAGCGTCATCGAAACGCTGCTTATGACGGCGGCGATTTGCATGCCTCTTCCTTTAATCTTTACCAATTGGCTTATCGCTGTTGGAAGTATGGGGATTGGTCTTCTTTTTGCCTTAGCTTATGTACGATTGTATTTGGCGAAACGAATCCAACAGGCAGTTCGTACGTAACGTATTGTATTGTTAGGAAGGGAGCTGTTGTTTGGTTGGATGGACCGTTCATGGAGGATACTCGTTACTTAAAATATGTCTTGTTAGAATTAAGAGCGTGGGAGCAGGACATGTTGAAAAAGTCGTCATGGCTTCATCGAACCACAAAGTCAACACAGGTACGCCTACAAGCGCTGATTCCTGAAAAAGCCCACCAGGCGCTTACCGATGCAGTCCGCACGATGACTGAAACGTGTTTAACAGGATCAAAATGGACGACAAAGCCTAAAGACACATTATCATGGTCATTAGAACAGAAGGATCAGAAGGCGAGTGAGGTGTTGCGTCAGTATAAAAAATCAGCTGCCATTGAAGGTGCTGGTACTGGAGCTGGTGGCATTCTTTTAGGACTTGCCGATTTTCCCTTGCTGTTAGGCATAAAAATGAAGTGTCTCTTTGAAATGGTTTCCTGGTACGGCTTAGATACACGTTTGTACGAAGAGCGGCTGTTTATTTTGCATTTATTTCAGCTGGCGTTTTCCAGCGATTCGTATCGAAAACAGCTTTTTCCGGTCGTTAAGCATTGGAATCAGCATAAAGAGCGGCTTAAAGAAACTGATTGGCGAGCTTTTCAGCAGGAATATAGGGATCATATTGACCTCGTGAAAATGATGCAAATGCTTCCTGGCGTCGGTGCAATTGTAGGCGCATATGCCAATTACAACTTGTTAGATGTCCTCGGAAAAACAACGGTGAACGGCTGTCGTTTTCGCATACTTGCTCAAGAAAAGTTTTCAGAGGAGTAAAGGGTTCAGTCATTGTTACCAACCTTGACAAGTATTGGGTTAACTTGTTTCACCAATGAGGAGATATGTAAAAAGTCGTTGTTAAGAGGAAAAGCCCTGCTATGACTCGTGCCTGGCACAAATGACAAACCCCTAAACCGTTTTTGGCTTAGGGGCGTTGTCATTTTCTGTTTCAGGATCTATTAGGAAGCAGCAGCCAACGCCGACCAAGGCTAGACCAGTGAGTGTAAAAAAAAGCCCTTGCTTTGATACGTTCATTAGCACTGCTGTGATCGGTGGAGCTGCAGCTACGCCGATGAAACGAATGGACGAAAAGATGGCTGTCATCATGCCACGCTCATTTTTATCGATGCCTTCTGTAATAAAAGCATCAAGGCATGGGAGTGCGGCACCAATACCCAGTCCGCTAAAGAGAAGGCCCGCAAGTAGCCAGTATAGTCCATCAACAAAAGCAAGGCTGAAAACGCCAACGGTTGCCAAAATGAGCCCTGCCGTAGTCACCCATTTCATACGTATTTTTGAATGCTTAATCGTTCTACCCGCAAAAAAAGAAGCCCCGCATAATGCCAAAAGCGGCAAGGCAAGAACAAGCCCTTTTTGAACCCCCATGATCTGATACTGTTCCTCAAGTAGCGTGGATAAATAAAACAATACAGAAAAAATCACGAAAATACATAACCCTCCGATAGCAAAGACTGCAGTAAGCCAGCGTCCTTCTCTTTTAAAAGTCTTGCGAATGCGCCCGAGATAATCTTTAAGGGGAGGGGGCGAATCGGCGTCCGAAGGGGGAACTTTAACGAGAAAAACCAACGCCAGGAAAGAAAACAAGCAAAAGATAGGAAAGGCCCAAAAAGGCATAAACCATACCCATAACGCTAACGCTGCACCTATAATCGGGCTTAGCACTTTACCAAGTGTATTTGACGTTTCAATAATGCCTAACGCATTGGAGACCTCTTCGTCTTTCGTAAACATATCGCCAACCATTGGCAGCACGATCGGTGCTGCGCCTGCTGCTCCGATACCTTGTAGAAAACGTCCGCCTAAAATGACCATAAACGCAGCATCATTCATCTTCCAAGCAGCAAATCCAGCGATAAGACCACCAAGACCAGCAATGACTAAGCTCGGCAAAATGATGATCTTTCGTCCCCATCGGTCGGATAAATAGCCTGCCAAGGGAATGAGAAGGATGGCGACGATGGAGTAGACGGTTAAAATAAGACTTGATTGAAGTGCACTAATGTTTAACTCTTTTTCGATTGTCGGAAGGACAGGAATCAACATCGAATTGCCTAGAGTCATAACAAGTGGAATTGAAGCGACAGCCCCTAGCGCAAGCCCGCCATATTGTTTTTTCAATGACATTCCCTCATTTTTCTGAGATGAACATAGTGTTTGCTGAAGTCTTTGCTTTATTCATTGTTCATTGAGGGAAAACAAGGGATGCCAAACTATGCTTGTAAATAGGCGAGTGCAGCAGCAGTTAATGTTTTCGCAGCGATCAGCATGCCTTTTTCATTAATGTCAAATTTAGGGTGATGATGTGGGTAAGGAGTTTGTACCCCCTCAGGCTGTGCCCCTGTAAAGAAAAATGCGCCGGGGACGTGTTGCAAATAGTACGAAAAGTCTTCAGCTGGCATGACAGGCTTCATATAAGTGACGTCTTCTATGTCGGGTACTGTTGCTGCCCCTTTTTTAACAAAATCAATGGCTTTTGCATCATTGACAACGGCAGGGTAGCTCCGAGTATAGGTCAGATGAATATCGACATCATTATTTAAAGCTGTCCCTTGGCAAATGCGCCGAACCTCTTGCTCGACACGATCACGCACATCCGCTTGAAACGTGCGGACGGTACCGCTTAGTTTGACTTGATCGGCAATAATGTTAAAAGCGTTTTTACTTTCAAAAGAGCCAATGGTTAGTACCGCAGAATTGAGCGGATTGATGCTCCGACTTACGACAGTTTGTAAATTGGTGACTAGCTGTGAGGCTGCAAGGATGGCGTCTTTAGCAAGGTGAGGCTCGGCACCATGTCCGCCTTTTCCTTGTACAACAATATCGATACGGTCCGCTGCCGCCATCATCGGCCCCGGCGTCACCTGAACCGTTCCAGTCGGTGTTGTTGACCAGAGGTGGGTTCCGAAAATCATATCGACTCCTTCTAAACAGCCGTCTTCAATCATTTGTTTTGCCCCTCCTGGATGAAGCTCTTCAGCGTGCTGATGAATGAGAACGATTGTGCCTTTTAAGTCTTCCTTGTGTTGCCAAAAGGCTTCAGCTACATGCAGTAATGTTGACGTATGGGCATCATGACCGCATGCATGCATAACCCCTGGGACAGTTGATTTGTAAGGTACATCTTTTTCGTCTTGGATCGGAAGTGCGTCAAAATCGGCACGTAAGGCAACCGTTTTGCCTCGGTGCTTTCCGTCAATCGTCGCCACAACACCGTTGCCACCGACGTGTTCTCGAAAGGGAATACCCAATTTTCTGTAAGTTTCAACGATTTTTTCGGTGGTGTTTTTTTCTTGGAACGAGAGCTCAGGATGCTGATGGAAGTATCTTCTTATATCAACCATGCTCATAAACATCTCGTCAAGTGTAGTAAACATGTTTTGCAAAAGATCGACCCCTTTCTTTCTTGGCATTGTATCATACGAACAGAACATGTTTGATGAAAAGATGTGTCGGGAAACGGTCATTAAAATATGTTGCCTTAAGGAGTGGAGCAAAATGGCAAGCATTGCTGTTGTGATGACGAGTGAGTTTGAAGATATTGAATTTACAGCGCCGAAAAAAAGTTTTCAAGACGCGGGACATACGATGACCGTCATTAGCTTTGCGAAAGGACAAGAACTTAAAGGGAAACAAGGCGAGGCTGTCGTAACTTCGGACCTAAGCATTGACGAAGCAAACCCTCAACAGTTTGATGCGCTGCTCATTCCGGGCGGATTCTCGCCAGATCAGCTTCGGGCAGATCATCGATTTGTTTCCTTTGCTAAAGATTTTATGTTTGAGGACAAGCCGGTCTTTGCCATATGTCATGGTCCCCAGCTTCTAATTACGGCAGAAACGTTGCAAGGACGAAAAGTAACTGGCTATATCTCCATTCAGCAAGATTTAAAATATGCCGGTGCGACGGTGTTTGATAAGGAGGTCGTGACGTGTGGAAATTTAGTGACGAGTCGTGTGCCGGACGACATCCCTGCCTTTAATCAAGCAAGCTTGGCAAAGCTTGCGAACTAAGCAACATTACTTTCTTGCTGTACGGTTCAATATAACACCGTACAGTTTTTTATGTTCTATGATGGTGAAACTAAAAGCGATTTTTCCTCAACAAAAAGGAGAATAGATGTGCGTAACGAAGTAGTGGGGGTTGATTATACGTAAAAGAGGTGAATGATTGACGATGTTAATGCCTATAACGATACCAAAACGAGAAAAACTTTTGCTGTTAGAACAATTTCGTCAAGAAGTGGAAAAGGAGCTTGGGGAGGATCCCGGCCCTTTCGTTGGAGAACACCTAATGGACTTTATTTTAAAGCAGGCTGGTCCCTACGTGTATAATATGGCCATACAAGACGCACGAATGATGCTCGAAGAGAAATACGACAGTATGGTGGAAGAGTTGTATTCGCTTGAAAAAAGGCATCCTAAACTGTAAACAAAGTGCTATTGAAAAAGTTTCGCGCCTTGGTCTTCATCCATGTCATATAAATCTTCATTCGATTTGTTTGGACGAATGTGACCGATGTTAAACGGACAGATCCAAAATCAAATGTAGACAAAATCAAAAATGATCTTGTCTACAATGGAGCTGCCGGCTTCTTTGCCGGCGGCGTGAATTTTTAAACATCGTCGCTTTCTTCACGATCTTCTACTGGTTCATGATACACCTTCGTAAAGGATGGTTCAAACAACGAATGAGGTCCTTTTTGTAAAAAATGTTCATCAACTAAAGGGACAGAATGGTACTGGTAGCTCGTTTCTTTATCCCAGACACTCATAACGACATATTGGTGCCCTTTACGAGGGACGAGAACGTGTATACCGTGCAGTCCTGAACTAGGCTGAACCTTTTTATGAAGCTCTCGGTGACGCTGTTCGAAAAGCGGCTGACCTTCTTCAGTAATAGAAAGGTATTGAAAGGCAGCAAAAGCCCCTTGTAACGGTCCAGCGGAGGACAGTACGTCATACGTTTTTGCCTCCTTAAATTCTTTTGGAGGGGTATCATCGTTTATGACGAGGACAGCTGTCGGTCCGGAAATATAACAGGCCGTTTCTTTGTCAGGATGAGCCTCTCTCCATTTGCTTAAATAGTGATACGTCCCAATGGAAATGGCGATCATAATTTATCACTCCTTCTTTTTATGCTCTACCGACAGTTTACCCTTTTTTTTAATGATCCTGCAACCGTTTTTAAGTTTCTATAGGATTTTCCCAATGTCGAAAAAACAAAAAGAGGCTTGATTTTTTTGGCGATTCATGGGTTAATCGTAGCGGAGCTATAAAAAGGGAGTGGAATAATGCTGAGACGTCTTGGCAAGAGCGCTGGGGTTTTAGCGTTTTTTGTTTATTGCCATTACCGCTTATTTGTCGATTCTTTACGCAGGCGATTACATTATTGATGAAGAAAAGCTCGTTTTTGATGCGGCAAGTGAGCTCGTGGACGAAGATGGGCAATTGCTGACGAAATTATACGTACAAAATCGCGACCCTGTAACAGCGGATCATATACCTGATCATGTGAAGCAAGCATTTGTCGCTGTGGAAGATAGTCGTTTTTATGATCATCACGGTCTTGATCTTCGTTCGATAGGTCGGGCCGTTGTCAGAAATGTACAGGCTGGAGGAAAGGTTGAGGGAGGCAGTACGATTACGCAACAGTTGGCGAAAAATGTTTTTCTCTCTGCTGATAAGACGTGGCTGCGGAAAGCGAAAGAAGCAGTCATTGCGTTGCAACTGGAGAATCGTTACTCTAAAGAGAAAATTCTCGAGCTTTATTTAAATCGTATTTATTTTGGACACGGCGCTTACGGACTCGGTGCAGCTGCAAACACTTACTTTGGGAAAACAGTCGATGAATTGACCGTCGATGAAGGTGCTCTGCTGGCAGCCATTCCGAAAGCCCCAACACACTACTCTCCGATTGAACAGCCTGACTCAGCGCTTGAGCGTCGAAATCTTATTTTATCATTAATGGCAGATCAAGGGTTTTTGACCGCTGAAGAAGCTGTTCGTTATAAAGGGCGGACGATGCATGCGTCTCTTCACGGTCTTGGCGAAAATCCGGCTTTTTATACGTATATCGATTTAGTTTTAGAGGATGCAGCTAAACGTTATCAGTTGAGTCGGGAAGAGGTGTTAACAGGTGGCTATACGATTGAAGTTCCTCTAGACGAGGCGCTTCAGGAAAAAATTCATCAAGCCTTTGTCAATCAAGACAATTTTCCGCAGCTCGGTGAACAGACGAGTCAAGGTTCATTCGTTATGCTCGATAATAAAACAGGTGCTGTCATTGCTGCCGAAGGAGGACGGGAGTACGTCCCGCGCGGTTTTAATCGGATTTACGCCAAAAGACAGCCGGGCTCCGTTTTTAAACCATTAGCTGTGTACGGTCCTGCCCTTGATTTAGGCTATGGTCCTTATGCATTGTTAGAAGATCAGCAGCAATCTTATGGTTCCTATTCTCCGACTAATTATAATGGTGTTTATCAAGGGCAACAATCAATGTATGATGCAGTGATTTCCTCAGGCAATGCCGCTGCAGTATGGCTGTTGAACGAAATTGGCCTTGAACGAGGAAAGGAAAAATTGCTACAGGCTGGCGTACCGGTACAGGATGAGGGACTTCCAATGGCGCTTGGCGGAACGAAGGAAGGCATCACGCCGATGAGCATCGCCACGATGTATCGCGCTTTTGCGAATGAAGGAAAGACATCGTCTCCGCATGTGATCACAGCACTTTATGACCAGGAAGGTGAACTTGTTGAAGCTAAAGTGCCAGAGGACGTGTCTTTATTTTCGAAGCAAACGGCATGGTATATGACACGAATGCTTGAAGGGGTTATGGCTGAAGGAACGGGTGCAGGTCACGGCTATGGGGGAGCGATTGCCGGAAAAACAGGAACGACACAATATGATGCCGTCCAAGGAGGAAATCGAGACCTATGGTT